>JALRFT010000041.1 GCA_023261915.1 Acidimicrobiales bacterium
CGGTCTGCGCCACGACCAGTGCGGCATCTGTGTCGTCCGTGACGAGCACGGAAAGTACGTCCACTTCGGCGGCTACTTCCCCGCCTTGTTCTTCGACCTCGACGAGGACCCGGGCGAGTTGGTGAACCGTGCCGAGGACCCGGCGTATGCGTCAGTGGTCCTCGATTACGCCCAACGCATGCTCGACGCCCGCATGCAACACGCCGACGCCCGACTGACCGGGTACCGGCTGACCAACGACGGACTGATCCACAACCCTGATCCCCCCCGACCACTCATTGGAGGTCATCGGTGAAAGTCGTCGTCATCGGTGCCGGCAGCGCCCAGTTCCTCATCGAGCTCGCCGACTTCTGTGCCCTAGGCGGCATCGGCCCCTACGAGGTGGCCATGGTCGATACCGACCCGCACCGTCTCGACGTGGTTGAACGCCTCGGTCGGGTGGTGGCCGACACGACGGGAACACCGGTCACGGTGACTGCCCACCACGACCGGGCGACGGCGCTCGACGGTGCGGCGGTGGTGGTGACCTCCATCGGGGTCGGCATGCAGGACTCCATTCAGCCCGACTTCGAGATCCCCGCCCGCTTCGGCTTGCGCCAGACGGTGGCGGACACCATGGGTATCGGGGCCATCATCCGCATCCTGCGCACCGCCCCGGTCCTTGCCGACATCGCCACCGACATGGTCGAGCAGTGCCCCGAGGCGCTGCTGCTCAACGTCACCAACCCCATGACCATGTGTTGCATGGCGCTGGAACGCATGGTGCCCGCCATCACCACCGTTGGTCTGTGCCACTCGACGTGGATGACGGCGGAGACCGTGGCGGAGCATCTCGACATTCCGGTCAGCGAACTCGATTACGCCGGCGCGGGGGTGAACCACCAGGTGTTCATCAGTCGACTCGAACATCGGGGGGAGGACGTCTACCCGCGTCTCCGCCAACTCGCCGAGACGGACCCGACGTTCGCTGCCACCGTCCGGGCTGACCTGTTGCGCCGCACCGGCTACTTCGTCACCGAGTCGTCCAAGCACAACAGCGAGTATGTGCCGTGGTACCTGCCTTGGGACGATCAGGTGGAGCGCTTCGAACTGCCGGTGAACCCGTGGGAGTCGCGTCGGGCTGACAACGAGAACTGGTTTGGGTACGCCGAACGGGTGGCCGACGGCAGTGAACCGTTTCCATCGGGCCTGCTCCCCTCGGGTGAGTACGCCCCCCAGATCGTGCGGTCACTGGTCGACGGCGAGTCACGCCCCATCTACGCCAACGTCCCCAACCGAACCGGCGAAGGTGGCCGATGGGTGGAGGAACTGCCCGAGTGGGCAGTGGTGGAGGTGCCGGCGACGGCCGAGGCCGACGGTGTGCACCCCCACGTCGCCGAGCCCATTCCGCCCCAGTGTGCGGCCATCAACCGGCGATACCTCGATGTCTGCGATCTGGCCGTTCGCGCCGTCGTCGAGGGGCGCCGTGACCACGTGCACCACGCTGCCCTGCTCGACCCCAACGCCGCCGCGACCATGGGACCCGCCAGTATCGAGGCCATGGTCAACGAACTGTTGGACGTGCATCAGCAGGCCCGCCGGATCCCCGAGTCTCTGTGGCAGTGACGACCGGGTGCTGGTGGACTCCGGAAGCCGGAGGAACGACCGCTGCCGGACGGAACGACCCACTGGCCCGGCATCAACGGGGACAACGTGGTCAGGGAATCGCTCGACGGACCAGCGAACCGGGGCTGTGAGAACACAACGTCGGAGTGGCCGGGTAGTCGCTGGCATCCTCGCCGGACTCACCACCGCCGCAACGTTTGGTGGTCTCACCGGATTCCTCGCTGTCACCCGCGCTGCCCGGCGGCAGAGCACGGAGCAGGCTGATGCCTTGGTCGTGCTCGGTGCCAAAGCGTTCCCCGACCGACCCAGTGCCGAGCTGCGAGCGCGTCTCGAGCACGCCACCAACCTGTTCCGTGCCGGGCGGGCGCCGGTGGTGGTGTGCTGCGGTGGATCCTCCGAGGAGACTGCGGAGGTGGAGGTGATGGCTTCCTATCTCGTTGGGGCCGGCGTGCCGTCACAGAGGATCGTCTGTGTCGATGGTGCCACTACCCGGGTCAGCATGGCATCAGTCGCCCGCCATGGCTTCGACAGCATCCTCATCGTGACCTCGCCCTATCACGTGCACCGGGCGCTGGCCGAGGCCCGACGCCATGGGGTCGTGGCGCAAGGATGCCCGGCCCCTGCCAGTCCCGAACACGCCAACCCCCCGATCCGACTCCTGCGCACCTCCACCGAGGTTGCTGCCGCGGCGTGGTACGCGCTCCCGACATCGCTGACGGCTCGGGTGCCAACGGGACCAACCACCATCCGCCACCGAATTCCTCGTGCCCTGGCCCGCCGCACACAACGACGTCGGACGGATCAAGCAGTGGGAACCCCGGCGGCTCAGCGGGACGCGGGCGGTCCGGCCACCACCTCATCAGAGTGAGCCCAAACGCCCGTCATGGGCGCTGGAGCGTTTGTCACCCTCCGAATTCGAAGATTTCGGACAGGAAACTCTCTCGCTTGGACTTCTTGCGAGGCTTGGACTCCTCGTAGCGGCCACTATCGCTTCGGGGAGGAGGAGCGGCCGCCTGACGGTCGGGGCCTGAGCGCTCGATGATCTTGTCGAGTTCACCCCGATCAAGCCAGACACCTCGGCACTCGGGGCAGTAGTCAATCTCGATCCCCTGCCGATCACTCATGGTCAGGGTGTTTCCATCCACGGGACACTTCACGGCGCACCTCCTTGCCAACGCTGCCATGTCACCGTGGCCGGACGTCCGTCCACGGCGGTGGGAATTCCACATCCCGGAGCGTACCGGTCAGACGGTGACTTACGAAATCAAGATCGTATATTTTCGCTGCCCGAGAGATCTCCCGCCCCTGCGTCCGAAGCACGCGGCCCCTCTCAACCCTGCCCACCGACACCCAGGTGCGAGAGTTCTCCGAACGAAGTCACCAATTGGTCACGGGCCGTTCAGTGGAACACGTCACCGTCGTCAGAGGAATGACACGGGTGTTGATTGCGACACGGCCGGCAACCACTGCCAATAAGCGAATCGGGTTCGTCCCCGGTGAATCTTGCTCACGCGCGTTGCCGTTGCGTCGCGGTGATCGTGAGATCGTCATACGGCTTTGTGTAACGGCGGGGATAGGAATCTCGGAACCGGTGTGTCAGCCGCGGCTCGAACCAACCCCGAGCGACCTAGGAGGTCGACCTCATGTCACTGAGCACCCGAATTTCCCGACGTGGCCGACGAGCCACTGCCGCTGCCGCTCTTGCTGCCGCGGCCGTCCTCGCTGGATCCGCACTCGCAGCCAGCAACAATGTCGACGCGGCCAATGCCGGCCAAGGTGTCGACGTTGTCGCCGGATTCAACGTCACTGACGTCACGTTCAACGCCGACCCGACCGCCCAACCCAGCGGTACGACCTCCGCAAAGGTCGCTTCCGTCTCCTTCGCTGTTCAGCGCAACGGTGCCCAGGCCGCCGTACCGGTCGAAGCAGCCAACGCCAGCGTCTACGTGCAGCTCAAGGCCGGTGCGAGCTCCGCAACCTGGGCGACGTGCACCGTGGGAACGGGTGCGACTGCCGGCAAGGTCACCTGCCCGACGAGCGGCACTGGCTCACTCCCTGTCGCTGACGTCGATGGTCTGTCAGTCGTGGCCTACGACTCGTAGACATTCGACGAGGCCACCACCGTCCGCCGTGAATCCTTCCCCTCCGTGCCGTACCGCCACCGCTGGTCATTTCGACTCGCCGTCCTCGTCGTCTGCGGGGCTGCGGCGTGGTGGCTCGTCGGCCCGTCGACCCTCGGCGGCCCGATGGCATACCTCTCGGTGCTCGGTACCTCCATGGCACCGACACTCAAGACCGGCGACCTCGTCGTCGTCCGGGCCGAACCCGCCTACGAACCTGGTGAGATCGTGGCCTATCGCCAGCCGGGGGACGGCGGAGCCATCGTGGTCTTCCAGAAGGATTCTGGTGACGTCACCGACGCGGACAAGATCAAGTTTGATGAACTGACCACCACGCTCGAAGAGGCAGAGGGTGTTGCACCCACTGTAGAGGGACAGGTTCCTTCTGTGCTGGGCCCCACCTACTCTGAAGACGGCCAAGCCGTTGAGTACCTGGTGTTCTACTCCGCAAGTGGTGAAGAACTCCTCAGTAGCATCGAGGGTCTGCGTGCAGAACTCGCTGATGTGACTCCTGCTGGCTTCAGTGCGTATGTGACTGGTCCTGGTGGTCTGCTCGCTGACTTCGTCAGTGGCTTCGCCGGCATTGACGGCATTCTGCTGATCGTGGCCCTGCTGGCTGTGTTCATCATTCTGTTGGTTGTATACCGCGCACTGCTGTTGCCAGTATTGGTGCTGTTGACGTCGGTGTTCGCGTTGTCTGGCTCCATCCTCGGTATCTACTACCTCGCCCTGAATGACCTGATCAAGGTTTCCGGTCAAAGCCAGGGAATCCTTTCGATTTTGGTTATTGGTGCTGCCAC
>JALRFT010000059.1 GCA_023261915.1 Acidimicrobiales bacterium
CGGCGACCTCGTGGAGGCCGGCCGCCAGATGGTCCGCGCCATCCAGCAGTTCGAGCGCCGGTCCGGGAAGGTCTGGCGAGCGGCATGACCCGTCTGGAGGTCTCATGGTCGCCGTCGTCCTTGCGGCGGTCCTCGCCGTCCTCGGCTTCATGGGAAGTGCCGAGGGAACCGCCTGGAACGCCGACTCCCCCGTGCCCAACCTGGGGGTTGCTTCCTTCCTCGACACCGGGATGTACCCCAATCGAGGGGTGTCCGCCGTGGTGAACGATCCGGGGACGTATGACTTCGCGACGGGTCAGGGGACCATCGGGAACCTGACGCTGGGCGATGTCTTCCCCTTCTCCACAGACGGCAACAACAAGCCCGGGCCGGGCGTGTACGCGAAGACCAGCGTCACGCTGCAGAACTACAGCGGGGGCTACAACCTGGTGGCCATTCCCTGCTCGAGTTGGGCTCCCGTCGGCGACTACGCGACGGACGGGGGCAACTGGACCGTCATGGACTGGATGGCGCCAGGCAACGGCACCACCAATGACTACGGCGACGGCTGCGGCTGGACGCGCTACTACCCCGACGGCGGGGCTCCGGCCACGTCCTTGAACACCACCCAACTGACAACCTCGACCACGGCGCTGCCCGGCTTCTACGTCCAGCCTCAACTCAACGTGGTGGGCGTGGGCAACAGCGGCGCGTTCGGGAGCATCAAGCCCTGCTCGATGCAATGGAACTGTTCGTCGATCTATGACGGCGGCTGGAACGCCCTGCCGGGGTTCGTGATGGAGATTGGCGGCAATCCCGTCGAACTCGATGCCCAGGAGCAGTACCTGTGGCCGGTCGTGCCCACAAGCACCAGCAACCTCGAGACGGCCTGCCCGACCATTTCAGGGGGGACGGTGAACAACGTCACGGACTTCTCCCAGGGCAACACCTCGGTGGGGCTCCCCCAGACATGTCTCACCCTCTTCGACGAGTGGATCGCCGTAGCCGCAGGCCAGGACGTGGGGCCCGTCTCCATCCAGGTGACGCCGCAGACCCTTCAGCCGAGTGGGGGCTACCTCGCCTCGGTGAGCTTCTACAACTCCTCGGATGAGGTCGTCCAGATGACCTCGGGCTTCGTCGGCGCGGCCGACGACACGGTGTCCGCGGCGCCGTTTGGCGCAGGAGTGCAGTCGTGCGTGGGAGAGATCCTCGGCAGCCAGCCCGGTTACCTATGCAGTCTTTCGCTTGCTCCCGGGACCACGGTGGTCTCGGTGCCGCTCACGTTCGCCAGTGGCGCCAGCACTGGCAGCCTCGTCGTCGCCGCTGCGAGCCCAACGGAGCAGTACGTCGCCGGCGCATCGGCAATCGTGACCACGGCCCCGGCCATGAGCCCCTCGATCCCGTTCGGTGTGACGGGCCTGAGTGCGACGATCAACGACGCTGCCCTGAACCCGGCGGGAGGCGGCCTCGTCACGCTCGGGTGGAATGAGCCGTTCTCGGTCGGGGCGATCACGTCGTACGTCGTCACCGCGACGGGCCCGGCCGGATCGGTGTCCATCGACGACACGATCCCGG
>JALRFT010000075.1 GCA_023261915.1 Acidimicrobiales bacterium
TGCAGATTCGTTGCGGCCTTGATGATGTCAGCTGGACCGATGAGCCAGCCCACCCGCCAACCGGTCATGGCATAGGTCTTGGCGACGCCGTTGATGATCAAGCAGGTGTTCGCAAGTTCGGGAACGAGCACCGGCATCGAACTGAACTCGGCATCGCCGTAGACCAAGTGCTCGTAGATCTCGTCGGTGATCACCCAGATGCCGTGCTCCAGAGCCCAGCGACCGATGGCCTCGGTCTCGGCCCGGGTGTAGACGACACCAGTCGGGTTCGATGGTGAGACGAACACCAGCGCCTTGGTGCGCGGAGTGCGGGCGGCATCGAGTTGGTCGACGGTGACCTTGAACCCGGCGGCGACGTCTGTGGGAAGCACGACCGGGACCCCACCGGCGAGGCGGATCGGTTCGGGGTAGGTGGTCCAGTACGGCGCCGGCAACAGGACCTCGTCACCCTCGTCGAGCAGCACGGCCATGGCGTTGTAGATGGCGTGCTTGCCACCGTTGGTGATCACCACCTGCGAGGGGTCAACCTCGGGCCCGCCTCGCAGGGTCACCCCGGCGACGGCTGCCCGCAGTGCCGGCAAGCCCGCCGCCGGGCTGTAGCGGTGGGTGGCGGGGTCGGTGGCGGCGGCGACGGCGGCGTCCACGATGTAGGCGGGCGTGGGGAAGTCGGGTTCGCCGGCGCCGAAACCGATGACCGGTTCGCCGGCGGCGACGAGCGCCTTGGCCTTGGCGTCGACGGCCAGGGTGGCCGACGGCGCAATGGCGGAGACCCGGCGGGAGATGGCAGAACGGGGATCGACGGTCATGACCTCACGCTAACGTCCGCAGCGAGCAGGGTCCGCACCGGTTGGTCCCCGGCCCGGGGGTCGGGCGGCAGAGGAGAGACACATGCCCAAGGTCTTCATCCACGGCAATCCCGAGACCACCGCCATCTGGGATGACCTCGTGGCGGAGTTGGCTCTGCGAGGGGTGACCGACGTGGTGCGACTCAGTCCTCCCGGCTTCGGTGCCCCGGTTCCGGCCGGCTTTGGGGCGACGGCCGAGGAGTACCGGCACTGGCTCGTCGGGGCGCTCGAAGACCTAGACGATCCCATCGATGTCGTGGCCCACGACTGGGGGGCGGGTCACCTCTTCGGGGCGTTGTCCCTACGGCCCGATGTGGTGCGGTCGTGGGCGGCGGACTGTGCCGGATTGCTCCACCCGGCCTACGAGTGGCATGACGCCGCCGTGGCGTGGCAGACCCCCGAGGTCGGTGAACAGGTCGTTGCGGCCATGGCGGCCATGGGACCCGACCTGCTGGCCCCCGGCCTCGTCGCTGGCGGCATGACCGAGGCGGCGGCAGCTGCGTCGGCCGAGGCATTCAATGACGACATGGGACGTTGCGTACTGACGCTCTACCGCAGCGCCGCCCAGCCCGCCATGGTTGACCTCGGTGCCGCCCTCATGGCCCACCCGCCCACCGGCGGACTCGTGATCGTGGCCCCTGAGGACACCTACGCCGGGGACACGAGCCTGATGCTCGAAGTCGCCGAGCGCCTCGGAGCCCGCACGGTCGAGCTGGCCGACTGCGGTCACTGGTGGATGATGCAGCGACCCGACCTCGCCGCGGACGCCCTCGTCGCCCACTGGCAGGCGGTGACCTCAGGGTCGTAGGTGCCAATCAGTTGTGCGGGGCGACGGGTTCACCGAGGTGGAACACGGCCCCGAGGTGCTCGCCCCAAGAGGCGAAGCCCGCAGTTCGGGGCAGACCGAGACTGCGAAGTTCGTCGGCGATGACCCCCGTACCCAACTCGAGGGTTACCCCGGCCGGGTCCGCTACCGGTTCCCCCATGTCCATCTCCAGCGTGGTGGCATGGGGAACCCCATCGAGGTACGAGTAGCTGGCCGCGGCGATCCGCACCGGTGGCGTCTGCGATTGAGGGGTCGGCACGGTGAGGCGGAAGGCGAGCTCGCCGCCGGTCGAGAGGGTGAAGGTGACCGTGTCCTTGCCCCGGCTGACCTCGATGTCCTCAACGGTCTTGGGGAACCCCATGACCCGAGCGCCCGCCTCACAGGTGAATGCCTGGTTCACCGGCATGCGGTAGACGAATGAGCCGATGACGTCGGCGGGGGCGCCCCGAGGCCGGGCGAGGAACCCGAGATTGATCTCGTCATAGTCCCCCCACGGGTTTTCCCGATAGTCACACGCCGCCACCACCATCTGTGCCGTGTCGGGTGCCGTTTCGACGATCTCGAAGGCATCACCGGGTAGCAAGGCGGTCGCCGCCGCTAGGGGCACGTCGTACATGACGGTGGCAACGGCCACATCGGGGACAGTCATCGGGAAGGTGATGACCCGGCCGTCGATCTCGCCCCACACCCCATCAACCTCACCCGTGGATTCGGTCACGTTGTCCTCCTCGCCCTCACTGCGCCCGACTCTAGGTCCCAGTCGGGCGAACAGGGGACGCTGCGGTGGCGCGGGTGCGCGAGACTTGCGACGTGAGCCCTACGCCTGACATCACCATCCCCCCTTCCCTGCTTCCCGCCGACGGCCGGTTCGGCTGCGGTCCGTCCAAGGTCCGTCCCGAGGCGGTTGACGCTCTCGCCGCGGTGTCGCGCACCTATCTCGGCACCTCACATCGCCAGGCCACCGTCAAGGACATGGTGGGTCGGTTGCGATCAGGGCTGACGTCGATGTTTTCGCTGCCCGACGATTGGGAGATCGTGCTCGGCAATGGTGGGACCACCGTGCTGTGGGACGCGTTGTGTTTCGGACTGGTCGACCGCCAGAGCCAGCACCTCAGCTTCGGGGAGTTCTCCTCGAAGTTCGCGTCCTGTGTGCAGGCCGCACCGTGGCTCGCCGACCCCGAGGTGCTCGCCACCGACCCGGGCAGTCACCCGACGCCGGTGGGTCGCAGCGGGGTGGACACCTACGCCCTGACCCACAACGAAACGTCCACGGGGGTGGCGATGCCCATCGTGCGACCCCGCGGTGCCGATCCCGATGCCGTCGTCGCCGTGGATGCCACCTCGGCGGCCGGGGGGCTGCGCTTCGACCCGACGGAGTGCGACCTCTACTACTTCGCACCACAGAAATCGCTGGCGTCTGACGGGGGACTGTGGCTCGCCGCTGCGTCGCCGACCGCCCTCGAGCGCATCGAACGCATCGCTGCCGGTGACCGTTACATCCCGGCGTCGCTGAACCTCTCGACCGCCCGCGACAACTCGTCGAAGAACCAGACCTACAACACGCCTGCTCTCGCCACCATCCTGCTCGCCACCCATCAGGTCGAATGGATCAACGACAACGGCGGACTCGAGTGGGCGGCAACACGTTGTGACACGTCGGCTGACACCATCTACTCGTGGGCTGAGGCTTCGACCTACGCCACACCGTTCGTCACCGACCCCACCATGCGTTCCCACGTGGTGGCGACCATCGACCTCGACAGCGCGGTCGTTGACGCCAACGTCGTGGCCGCCGTGCTGCGGGCCAACGGCGTCGTCGATACCGACAGCTACCGCAAACTCGGTCGCAACCAGTTGCGCATTGCCCTGTTCCCGGCCATTGACCCCGAAGATGTCGCTGCGCTGACACGCTGCATCGACCACGTCGTCGGCGAACTAGCAGGTTGAGTACCGCCGGCGCCCTGATCAACCGGTGAAGCGCGGGATCACCGGTGATGGGGTTGGTGTCGGGCCGGGTGTCGGGCCGGGGCCGGGCCCGGGCGGAATCGCTGTCACCACTAGTTCCCCGTCGATGTAGTCGGTGGGCTCGAATGTCTCCGAGGACCCTCCCGAGCAGTGGGTGACGTAGGTCCCCACGGCCAGGGTGCCACTCAGGGGGGTCGCAAAGGTGGTGTCGGACGGGGCGTAGACGCCGCAGTCTGGCAGGGTGTCCCAGTCAGTCGCGTCGGTGGGAGGCGTCGTGACGAACCCGATGTCGGGGACCGGAGTCCCCTCATCGATGGGGTCCGGTGTTTCGGCTTCCACCGGACCGTGCTCAACGACGGTGGCGCCACCAAACCCGAGGTTGAGTCCGGCGAGGCTGAAGTTGTTGGTGGAGTTCGTGGTCGCCCGCCCGAAAGCGAAGTCGAAAGCCGAAATCGCCGAGAACGTCATGACCACCCGGTGCGCCGGATCAGCGGCATCCCCGTTGGTACCCGAACTCTGGAACGTTCCCGTCGCCGCATCGAAGGTCAACTCCGTCGTGGCGGCAAGGGTGTACCCCTGAATCTCGCTGAAGCGGACGAACTGGTTGTTGTCGATCTCGATGGCCGAGAAGGCAACGTTACGCAACGTGACCGGTGTGCCCGTGCCCGGCCCGGTGTAGGTGCCGGCGAGATAGAAGGCGAGGTTGAACACCGTGGCCGCTCCCGCCGTTGAGATGTCGGTCCGAGCCCAGAACCAGGTGGGATTGGCGGCCCACTCAGAATTTGAGGACACCTCGTAGCGACTGACGGCGGCAGAGGTCGTGTCGACCGTGGTCACCACGGCGTCGACCGTCTGGCCACCGGCGCTGACGACGTTGTTGAACCGGACAATGTTCCCAGCGCTCTTACCGACGCAGTAGGCACTCGTGTCGGCGAGGAGACAATCCGGAGACGTCGGACTGACATTGGTGTGGTCGGTGTAGTCGAAGACGATCTCGGCGAAGTTGACGTCAATCTCCGTACCAACCGCGGACACACTCTCTGCCGGCAAGCCGGCGAGCGCGAGAGAGAACGCTCCGACGGCGGCGACCACCGATGGCCAGCAGCGACGAGGGCGGGCAGATGACATGGTGAGGCGTCGAGACATGCGGAGAATTCTGTCCGTGGAGTGGCCCGTGGGCAAACGCTCAGGGTTATGCCCCAATCGAGGTGACCAGCTCCGCCTGAACTGATGGAACCAATCCATCAACGGTCGACGAGTGCGGTCAACCCTTGGCGGCGGCGAAGCCCTTCTCGAGGTCGGCGATGATGTCCTCGACCGACTCGATGCCGACGCTCAATCGAACCAGACCAGGCTCCACACCGGTGCTGGCCTGCTCCTCAGGCGTGAGCTGGGAGTGGGTGGTGGTGGCAGGGTGGATGGCGAGGCTGCGAACGTCACCGATGTTGGCCACGTGGCTGTGCAATTCGAGGGCTTCCACGAACTTGCGACCAGCGTCGGCCCCACCCTTGATCACGAATGCGGGCACCGAGCCCGCACCCTTGCCATGGGAGTAGCGCTGCGCTCGCTCGTTCCACCGTGACGACGCCAACCCGGCGTACTGCACCCGCTCAACTTGGCCGTGGGCCTCGAGGTAGGAGGCAACGGTGAGAGCGTTGGCGTTGTGACGCTCCATACGCAGGCTCAGCGTCTCCACCCCCTGGAGGAACAGGAAGGCGTTGAACGGAGTGATGGACGCACCGAGGTCACGGAGCAACTGAACGCGGGCCTTGAGGGCGTAGGACCCCGCCCCGAGCGCCGGCCAGTAGGCGAGGCCGTGGTACGACGGGTCTGGCTCGGTGAACATGGGGTGCTTGCCACTGGCCCCGAAGTCGAAGGTTCCCCCGTCGACGATGACACCACCGATGGACGTGCCGTGGCCGCCAATGAACTTGGTGGCCGAATGCACCACGATGTCGGCGCCCCACTCGAGGGGACGGATGAGCCACGGGCTCGCCACCGTGTTGTCGACGATGAGGGGGATGTTGTTCTCGTGGGCCACACCGGCGACGACCTCGATGTCGAGCACGTCGTTGCGGGGGTTGCCCACGGTCTCGCCGTAGAAGGCTTTGGTGTTGGGTCGCACGGCGGCCCGCCAGGCGTCGAGATCGTCGGGGTCGTCGATGAAGGTGGTCTCGATACCCATCTTGGGCAGCGTGTAGTGCAACAGGTTGTAGGTGCCGCCGTAGAGGGCTGCCGAGGACACGATGTGGTCACCGGACTCGGCGAGGTTCAAGATGGCGAGCGTTTCCGCCGCCTGACCGGAGGCCACGGCCAGGGTGCCGGGCAGGCCGATGGCGGTGGTGACGCCCCCTTCGAGGCTGTTGATACGGGCCTCGAACACCCCCTGGGTGGGGTTCATGATCCGGGTGTAGATGTTGCCCACCTCGGCGAGACCGAACAGGTTGGCGGCGTGTTCGGTGTCGCGGAACTGGTAGGAGGTGGTCTGGTAGATCGGTACGGCGCGGGCCCCCGTGGTCGGGTCGGGCTCCTGGCCAGCGTGGATCTGTCGAGTGTCAAAACCCCATGCGTCAGTCATGGGGAGACACCCTAGGCAGCAATTCCTGACCGATCAAGTCAGATTTAGGGCCGGGGCCCGGGAGATCAGGTGACCTCCATCCCCTGACCACCCGACGCATCCTGAACACGCTCACGACCCTCGGAGATGAACGGCATCATCTCCCGCAACCGGGCACCGACGGCCTCGATGGGATGGTCATGACCACGCTTTTCCAGCGTGCGGAACTCTTCCCGACCGGCCTCGTCCTCAGCAATCCACTCATCGGCGAACTGCCCGGAACGAATCTCTTCGAGGATCGTCTTCATCTCGGCCTTGGTCCGGTCGTCGATGATGCGCGGCCCCCGGGTCAGGTCACCGAACTCGGCGGTATCGGAGATCGAGTAGCGCATGCCGGCAATGCCTTGTTCGTACATCAGGTCCACGATGAGCTTCAGTTCGTGCAGGCACTCGAAGTACGCCACCTCAGGCTG
>JALRFT010000082.1 GCA_023261915.1 Acidimicrobiales bacterium
CGTTGTTGATGTCGACCTCAACCTCTCCGGTTTCATCAACCCGACTCACGTTGGCCATGGCGAGGATCTCGCCCGTAGCAGGGCGCGTGACAAGGGCAACGCCTCCTCTCGCCCCAACCTTTGCCACCTGGGCCGAGAGGATCCTCTCTGCTTCAAACTGCAGTGACCGATCGAGGGTGAGCATCAGACTGCTACCGGGCTGAGCAGCAATCAGTTCTCTCTCGCCGAGTGGGATGGTCCGACCGTCTCGGCCCCGTTCCACCGTGATCCGACCGGCCTCCCCCGTGAGAACGTCGGCGTACTGCGCCTCCAGTCCCGAGAGTCCGAGACCATCGATATCTGTGAGCCCGATCACCGAGCGGGCGACATCACCGCTCGGGAGGAAGCGCTTGGGTTCAGAGACCGTGGCCACCCCGGGGAGCTCGAGGGCCCGGACCCGCTCGGCGGTTTCGTCCGGCACGTGCCGGGCGAGGTAGGCGAACCGGCCCCCGCGACCAATGGCGGTCAGGATCGCTTCTTCCTTGATGCCAAGTACGGGACTGATGGCTGCTGCGGTGGCGGCAGGATCTTCAACCAGCCCCGGATCGATGTAGACCGAGTCCTGAGGCACGGTCACGGCCAACTCAACTCCGGACCGATCAAGGATCGCTCCGCGTTCAGCGGGAATGACGTGCTCGAACATCCGCTGAGACTCGCTCATGGCTTGGTAGGCGTCCGGGTCGATGACCTGGAGGTCCACCAACTTGAACACAACGGCGGCAACCAGGACCGCCAACACGGAAAACACCGAGAGGATGCGTCGCCGGTGATCAGGGGGTGAAGTAGGCGGCCGAACCGGCGTGGGATGACGCCCGCCCCGACCCGAACCCGGACGGGACGACTGACCCGGTCGACGACCAGACGGGCCGGCCGCATTTCGACGGGCCGGTGCTGGGCGAGGCCGCCCGGTGGGAGCTGCTCCCGATCGGACAGTGCGTGTCCCCGATGAATTCGGGGGGCGACGTGAGGACGCCGCCCCCCGAGGGGGACGGCGCTGAGAGGAGGTCGCTTGACCCATGGGAGGTCGGCGCTCCCCCGGACTCACCCTTCGCCCTCAGGGGAATCAGTCGGGCCGGGCGGGGGGGCCGGCTCCTCAGCGATGAGTTCGTCGGCCTGCGGTGTTCCCGGCAGGTAGACGATGCCTTCGGGGACCACCATGCCCAGTCGTTCGGTGGCGGCGCTCACAACCCGCTCGGGGGACTGGAGTTGCGCCAGTGTCAACCGTTGACGCTCGAGAATCTCCTGCTGGTCTTGGATCTGCCGCTGGACTCCGTCGAGGCGCCCCTGACTCCCGACGAGGAGCGTCTGGGAAACCATGACCACCGCAATGGCAGCGACGATTCCAACCACGGCCACGAACAGCAGGGCCCGGCTGTTCGTGCGAGATGCCGGCGGCGAGGCAACCGTCAGCCGGGGTCGGGCGGGTGAGGCCGATCGTGCCCCGGCGGGGACGCTGGCCAGACGTCGGGACGACGGCGACGCGGTCCGCACGGCGGTCATGCCGCCACCTCGGTGACGTCGAGTTTTTCACCTGACCGCAGTCGCGCACTTGCAGCGCGAGGGTTTCGGCTGATCTCTTCACTCGTGGGCGTCTGATCCGCCGGACGCAGCAACCGCAGCGACGGGATGGCACCACAGCCGCACGGCAGGTCCGTCGGACAGTGACACCCACCAGTCGATGCATTTCGGAGGCGGTCCTTGACAATGCGGTCCTCCCCCGAGTGGTAGGACAGCACGGCGATTCGACCACCCGGCACCAGCGCCGCGATGGCCTGGTCGATGCTCTCGCCGAGGATGCCAAGCTCGTTGTTGACCTCGATGCGTAGGGCTTGGAACGTGCGCTTGGCCGGATGGCCACCACGCCGCCGCGTGGCGGCGGGAATGGCCTCGCGCACGATCTCGGCAAGCATGGCCGTTGAGGTCACGGGTCGGCTCGCAATGATGTTGCGGGCAATCCGGTTGGCGTGACGTTCGTCCCCGTTGACTCGCAGCACCCGGGCCAACTCTTTTTCGGACCAGTGGTTCACGATGTCGTCAGCGGTGAGGGTGGTTTCTGGGTCCATCCGCATGTCGAGTGGTCCGACGGAGCGGTAGCTGAATCCCCGTTCCGGTCGGTCGAACTGTGGCGAGGACACACCGAGATCGAACAGCACCCCGACGACAGGTTCGGCCCCCTCGGCGGCCACTGCCTCGGCGAGGTGATCGAACCGACACTTGCGGAACCGGACGCGACTTCCCTGCGACGCGAGTCGCTCGCGTGCAGCAGCGAGGGCATCGGGATCCTGATCAAGGCCGAGCACCGAGAGATCTCCGCACGCCTCAAGGACCGCAGCGGTATGGCCGCCACCGCCGAGGGTGGCATCAACCACCCAGCCAGCCGGGACGGCGGCGAGCACGGCGACGACCTCATCGACCATGACCGGGGTATGGGCGAAATCGCCACCCGAGAGGGCATCGTGTGTGATGTCCGGTTGGTCTGGTGGACGGTTCATTGCTCGCTCGCTGATGGGTCGATCCCAGTTTTGGGGAGGGAATGCTTGATGGCGTTGCGCCTAGTGGAGGCGCCGGTGACTCGTTGGTGTGCTTCGTCCCTTGGCAGTCCCCCGGTCAGCGGACGTACGCCGGGTTGTCTCTCCCGGACGGACTCGAGGGAAGCGGGCGGAGTAGGGCTTTCCACGTGCTGACCGGAGGGCTGCCAAAGGGCGACCCACACCTGGGTCGCTGAGATGTCAGGGGTGCTGGGTGCTGGTCTCCTCTCAGATCCCGAGTTCGTTAACGGCAGACAGGAAGCTCTCGTCGGCATCGGAGCGCAGGTCGTGCCAGCGCTGCGCGTCCCAGATCTCGGCCCGATCGACGGCACCGATGATCACCACGTCCTTGCTGAGACTGGCGTAATCACGCAGACGCTGTGGGAGAAAGATGCGACCTTGGGCATCGGGCTTGGCTTCGGTGGCGTCAGCGGCGAAGGCCCGCACGGCGTTCTGAGGGGCGAGTCCGGCACGGACTTTCTCGGTGAGACGGGCGGCCACATCGGCGAAGCCCTCCTCGGTCCACAGCCCGAGGCACTCCTGGTATTGCGAGACAATGCCCCGCTCGGCCAACTGGTGGCGGAACGCGACAGGCAGAACCACTCGGCCCTTGCCGTCGAGCGAATGCTCAAACGTCCCTACGAACACGTTGCCCTTCCCGCTGTCGGGACCTTCTCCCGCCAGCCCTCTCCGCTCTCCTCGCCCCCACCCACCGAGGCGGGCCGAGCCGAGATTTCCTGCGGGACCGCAGGAGCGATGCCCCTGCAACCCCCTTTGTTCTCCACTGCGTGCCACCATAACCCACTAGCCCCCACTGAGCAACAATCCCCACCAAAACGGCCCCTCTCGAGCGCCGATGGGTGGGAAACCGCTCAGTCCCGGGGATTCCGGTGCCAGCTCAGCGGGCGGCCCGATCTGGCGGGCGGGGAAGTCCGAACTCGGGGGAACCGGTCTCAGGGCCTCACTGTCCGGAAATGGCGCTAGGGCGTCTCCATTAGGGTCCCCACATGGCCAGCAATGACGGGAAGCCCCTCGTTGAGACATCGGGAGGCAAGAGCACCAGGGGTGGCGATACCCGGGGACAACTCGTGCAGGCCGCGTTGGACATCATCACCAAAGGAGGCGTTGACAGCCTCCGGATTGAGGATGTTGCGGCTGCCGTCGGAGTCACCAAGGGCTCGATCTACTGGCACTTCGATGATCGGGACGCCCTCGTGCGCGGGGCGCTGGCCGAGTACATCCGAGTTCTCTTCGAAGAGTTCTACGCCGGGCTCCACGAGGCCATCACGAGTTTCTCCAACCGGGACGAATACCTCGTCGCCATCGCTCCTTATTTGGTTGACCCGTTCGACCGGGAACTGATGGAGAGGCGCTGGGAGCGCGTCGAACTGGTCTGTGCCATCCGACGCGACCCGGAGTTATGGCAGGAGATGCAGCGGCTCCATGCCGAGACCTTGCAGAAGTTCTCCGACCTGATGACCGAGGCTCGGCAGCGAGGAGCCCTGAGCAAGGACGTCGATCCCCACGCACTCGCCATGCTCCTTCAGGTCACCGGCATCGGAGCGATCTGGGTTGACCTCGCCGGTGACAACGCCCCAACGCCGGAAAACTGGCAGAACACGTTGCTCTTCGTGATCAACGCCTTGTTCCCCGCAGTTGAGCCAGACCCGGGTTCCTGAGCAGCGCCGACGGGGTCAGGCGAGCAGACTCCGCAACATCCACGCCGTCTTCTCGTGGATCTGCATGCGCTGGGTGAGCAGGTCGGCGGTCGGCTCATCGTGCGCCTCTTCGACGACACCAAAGATGGACCGAGCGGTGCGCACAACGGTCTCCTGGCCTTTGACCAACCGACGGATCATCTCCTCGGCTGAGGGAGTGTCGGTGTCCTCGTCAATTGACGACATGGCTGCGAACTCGCGATAACTGCCGGGTGCTCGCACCCCCAGTGCTCTGATGCGCTCGGCAATGAGGTCGACGGCGAGGGACAACTCGTTGTACTGCGCCTCAAACATCAGGTGCAGCGTCTGGAACATCGGACCGGTGACGTTCCAGTGGTAGTTGTGGGTCTTGAGATACAACGTGTAGGTATCGGCGAGCAGGCGGGACAAGCCTTCGGC
>JALRFT010000115.1 GCA_023261915.1 Acidimicrobiales bacterium
TAGGGGCATTCCCGACGGCGCCCAAGTGCCCGGGCCGGGCATGATGGGCGGACCGTGTCCACCTCGACCCCACCCCCACCCGCCGACGTGACCGCCGTTGCCCGGCGCGCCCGGACTGGTCGCGGGGCACGCACCGCAGCGTTGTGCCTCCTCGCCGGCGGATGCATCGCGCTCTCGGTGCCACCGGCGGGGTTCTGGCCGCTCGGCATCGTGGGCATCGTCATCTGGGACCGGTTGCTCAACGACGTGAGCTGGGCCCGACGGGCCCGACGATCGTGGCTGGTGGCCGTGGTGTGGCTGGCACCGATGACCGTATGGATGTGGGACCTCACCGCCCCCGGCTATGTGATCGCCGCCGCACTGTTCGCCGGCTACTTCGCTCTCGCCGGCGCCGTCGTGCCACCCCACGCGCCAGCGCGCTGGATCGCCCTGCCTGGAGCCATCGCCCTCGCCGAAGCGGCGCGCTGGTCGTTCCCGTGGGAGGGCGTGCCCCTGGCCACCCTCGCCATGGGTCAGGCCGACTCGCCGTTGGCCCAACCGGCCCGACTCGGCGGAGCTCTCGTGGTGTCAGGCCTCGTCGTGGTGTGTGGTGTGGCCGTCGCGGCGGCGCTCTCACGCCGCTGGGTGTGGAGTGCGGGAGCCGTCGGTGTCGTCGTCGTGACGTTGCTGGTGGCGGCGGTAGCCCCCTCGGGAACGCCGGTGGGTACCCTCGAGGTGGCGGCCGTCCAAGGTGGCGGAGCACAGCGCACCCGGGCGGTCACGAGTGACCCCACGCTCGTGTTCGCCCGACACCTTGAGGCCTCGGCAGGCATCACGACGCCGGTGGACCTAGTCCTGTGGCCCGAGAACGTCGTGGCCATCGACGGGTTGCTGCCGGGCAGTCCCGAAGACGAGGCGCTCGCCGATCTGGCCCGGGAACTCGACGCCCCACTCGTCGTGGGGGTGACCGAGGTCGTCAGTGACACCGAGTTCCTCAACGCGTCGGTGGTGTACCTGCCCGACGGCAGCCAGGGTGAGCGCTACGACAAGGTGCTGCGGGTCCCCTTCGGTGAGTGGGTCCCGTTCCGGTCGATCATCGAACGTCTCGCCCCGGCGGCGGGTCTGCCCCGCCGTGACGCCCGGGCCGGCACCACTCCCGCCGTGCTGGCAACCCCGGCAGGTCCCGTGGGGGTCGCCATCTCGTGGGAGGTGTTCTTCACCGGGCGGGCGCGTGAGGGCATCGCCCGCGGCGGCGAGGTGCTGTTGAACCCCACGAATGGTTCGTCCTACTGGCTGACCCAGGTGCAGAGCCAGCAGGTCGCCTCGTCGCAACTGCGCGCCATCGAAACCGGTCGGTGGGTGGTTCAGGCCGCGCCCACCGGATTCTCCGCCATCGTCACCCCCACAGGGGAGGTGGTCGAACGCACCGACATCGGCGAGCAGCGCGTGCTGCAACAGACCGTCGAGCGTCGACAGGGCGACACCATCGCCACGACCCTCGGGGTGGGTCCGGTGCTCGCCGTGTCCCTCGTGCTCATTGGGGTGGGCTGGTGGTGGCAGCGTCGCCGCACACCGGCGCCGACACCACGAGTCACCGCTTCTTGATGACCGGTTCGGTTGTCACACCTCGACGATCAAGGTGACCGGGCCGTCATTGACGAGCTGAACCACCATGTCGGCACCGAACACGCCGGTGGCCACGATGGCACCGAGTCGGCGGAGTTCGTCAACGACGATGTCAACCAACGGTTCGGCGACGGCGGACGGGGCGGCGTCGCGCCATGAGGGACGACGGCCTTTCGACGTGTCCCCGTAGAGGGTGAACTGGCTGACGACGAGGACCTCACCGCCGGCGTCGGCCACCGACACGTTCATCACGCCGTCACCATCAGCCATGATCCGCAGCCCCCAGATCCGATCGGCGAGGCGGCGCGCGGTGACCTCGGTGTCGGCATGGGTTGCGCCGACAAGGCAGACCACTCCGGTTCCGATGTCCCCGACGGCCACGCCGTCCACCTCCACCGAGGCGGACCGAACCCGCTGAACGACTGCTCTCACTGCTCATCACTCCCCACGACCGAAGTCTGCTGCGTGGCCGATCTGGGGGCCGACCGAGGCAGACTGAGAGTGACAAATGTCACTTTAGAGCCACGGCATTTGACCACCCGGTCAAGGAATCGGAGACTTAGGGGCCCCGCATCCCCCCGCCCGACCGCCAGACCCCGCCCGACGGACCCACCCACGCCAACCCGGCAACACCGAGGGGTCCCTCGGCCGACAAGGACACCACGTGACCGCCGCCCACGACGACCGACCGCTCAGCATCGCCTTCCTCGCCTACCGCGGGAAGCCGCACGTCGGCGGACAGGGGGTCTACACCCGTCACCTCACCAAGGCCCTCACCGACCTGGGTCACCACGTCGAGGTCCTCGGCGGTCAACCGTTCCCCGTGCTCGACGACCGAGTCCCCCTCGTCGAGCTGCCCAGCCTCGACATCTACAACGAGTACTTCCCCATGCGGATGCCGGGGTTCTGGGAGCTCAAGGACTGGACCGACTGGGCCGAGGTGCTGGCGTTCGCCTCCGGCACGTTCCCCGAACCACTCGCCTTCTCGCTGCGGGCGTGGAAGCACCTCCACCCGCGCATCAACGATTTCGACATCGTGCAGGACAACCAGTGCCTCGGGTACGGCCTGCTGCTCATCGAGCGCGACGGCCTGCCGGTACTGCCCACCATCCACCACCCCATCACCGTCGATCGACGCCTCGAGATGGAACATGCCGAGACCACGTGGCAACGGTTCTCCAAGGCGCGGTGGTACGGGTTCACCAAGATGCAGACCCGCGTGGCCCGACGCTTCAACCGGATCCTCACCGTGTCGCAGAACTCCGCCGCCGACATCAGCACCGACCACCGGGTCCCGGCGTCGCACCTCAACGTCGTGCCGGTGGGCGTCGACCAGGACATTTTCCGCCCCCTGCCTGACGTTCAGCGGGTCCCGGGCCGTCTGATCACCACGGCGTCAGCCGATGTGACCATGAAGGGCCTGCGGTACCTGCTCGAAGCAGTGGCCAAGCTCCGTACCGAGCGGCACATCGAACTCGTGGTCATCGGCAAGCCCAAGCCCGGTGGGCCCTCGGCGCGCACCATTGATGAGCTCGGCTTGTCCGACGCCATCACCTTCGTGTCCGGTGTGCCCGAACAGCGCATCATCGAGCTGTACAGCGAGGCCGAACTCGCCGTCGTGCCGTCGCTGTACGAAGGGTTCTCCCTGCCGGCGATCGAAGCCATGTCGTGCGGCGTGCCGCTTGTGGCCACCACCGGTGGAGCCCTGCCCGAGGTCGTCGGCGCCGACAACGAAACGGCGCTGACGGTGCCGCCCGGCAACAGTGAGGCCCTCGCCGCCCGCATCCGCACCGCGCTCGATGACGCCGAACTGCGGGCCCGCATCGGTGCCGCCGGACGCCAACGGGTGCTCGAACGCTGGACGTGGCGACACACGGCGGACGGCACCGTGGAGCAGTACCGGGCGCGTCTCGCTGAGACGGCCGCCGTGCAGCAGCGTCGTCCCGGTGGTGCCGGGGCTGCACCCCGGTTCAACGTCACCGAGCGCACCACGGAACGGACGGCCTGAAATGTTGACCGTCGACTACGAAACCCTCGGGCTCCGACCCGGTGACCTGGTCCTCGACCTCGGGTGCGGTTTTGGCCGTCACGCCTTTGAAGCCATGCGACGCGGCGCCGACGTGGTCGCCTGCGACATGGCCCACAACGAACTCGTGCAGGTGCGTTCGATGTTCGGAGCCCTCCACGAGAGTGGCGACCTCGCTCCCGGAAGCCTCGGGGCCACCGCCCAGGGCGACGCCACCCGCCTGCCTTTCGCCGACGACACGTTCGACCGCATCATCGCCTCCGAGGTCATGGAACACATCCCTGACGACGCCACTGCCCTCGAAGAGCTGACCCGGGTGCTGCGGCCCGGTGGCACCATGGCCATCACCGTCCCAGCCTGGCTGCCCGAGAAGGTCTGCTGGGCCCTGTCCGACGCCTACCACGCCCCCATCGCCGAGGGCGGCCACGTGCGGATCTACACCGAAGAGCACCTGCGCAACATGATGCGCGCCGCCGGTCTCCAACCGGGGGCGACCACCTACGCCCACGCCCTCCACTCGCCCTACTGGTGGCTGCGCTGTGCGGTCGGTCCGACCAACGACGACCACCCGCTCGTGAAGGCCTACCACCGGCTCCTCGTGTGGGACATCGAGAAGGCCCCGGCCGTGACCCGGGTGGCCGAGCGGATCCTGTCGCCACTGATCGGCAAGAGCGTGGTGCTCTACGCCCACAAACCCCCGCACGCCAAGGCGGCGACGCCCGTGATGACGGAGGTCGCCAGTGTCCGCTGAGTCGATCCCGGTGCCCGAAGTCGAAGGCATCCTCAGTGCCGCCGAGGTGCGCGCCACCGTGGACGCCATTGCCGACTGGCAGTTGCCCAACGGCATGGTCCCGTGGTTCCCCGGCGGTCACGCCGACCCGTGGAACCACGTGGAGGCCGCCATGGCCCTCGCCGTCGGCGGTCGCCGGGCCGAGGCGGAACGGGCGTACGACTGGCTCGTGTCGATGCAGCGCCCCGACGGGTCGTGGCATCAGTACTACCTCGCCGACAGCATCGAACAAGACAAGCTCGACGCCAACACCATTGCCTACGTCGCCGCGGGGGTGTGGCACCACTGGCTGATGTTCTCCGATCGCGGCTTCGCCGAGACGATGTGGCCGGTGGTCGAGGCGGCCATCGACTTCGTCCTCGATCTCCAGACGCCTCGGGGCGAGATCATCTGGGCCCGTCACGCCGACGGCACCCCGTGGTCGTTCGCCCTGCTCACCGGCAGCTCGTCGATGTGTCACAGCCTGCGTTGCGCCGTGGCGCTCGCCGACCTGTTGGGTCACGAACGACCCGACTGGGAACTGTCGGCCGCCCGACTGTCCGACGTGGTGGCTGCCCACTGTGCTGGGGACATGCCCGACGCCTTCGCCCCCAAGCACCGCTGGGCCATGGACTGGTACTACCCAGTGATGGCCGGTGTGCTCCGTGACGACGAGGCCCGACGGCGACTCGACGACGGTG
>JALRFT010000150.1 GCA_023261915.1 Acidimicrobiales bacterium
GAGCAGGTACGTGAAGCCGTGACGGCCGGAGCCGACGCCTTGCTGCTCGACAACATGTCCCCTGATGAGGTGGCGACGTGTGTGCACCTCGTCCGTGAACTCGTCGGTGCTGATGGCCGAGCACCGCTGGTCGAGGCCTCAGGAGGTGTCACCCTCGACACCGTGGCGGCCTACTCGGCGGCCGGCGTCGACTGCATTTCCATCGGAGGACTCACCAACGCCGCAGGTGTGCTCGACATCGGACTGGACCTCGTGTGATGAACGTGGAGAGGCCTTGGAGGGAACGACGATGCTGCTGACCGTTGATGCCGGCAACACCCAGACGGTGATTGGGTTGTACGCCACCGACGACGATCCTCATCCTGACCGACGCGCCGACGATGGTCTGTTGGACCACTGGCGCCTGTCGACGGAAGCCAACCGCACCTCCGACGAGACGGCCGTGTTGCTCCAGGGGCTGCTCGGTTTTGGTGGCTACTCCCTCGACGATATTGACGGTATGGCCGTGTCCTCCGGGGTGCCACGGGTGACCGCCACGTTGCGCGATCTCGCCGACCGACACTTCGGTTTCGGCGCCGTGGTCATCGAACCCGGGGTGCGCACCGGCATCGCCATCCTCATTGAGAACCCCAAGGAGCTCGGTGCTGACCGCATCGCCAACGCCGTCGGCGCCCACGACCTCTACGGCGGCCCGACCATCGTCGTGGATTTCGGAACCGCAACGACGTGCGACGCCGTGAGTGCTGAGGGGGAGTACCTCGGGGGGGCCATCGCCCCGGGTGTCGAGATCTCCATGGACGCCCTCGTGGGCCGGGCGGCGGCGTTGCGGGCCGTGGAGTTGCGCGAGCCCCGCAGCGTGCTGGGTCGCAGCACTGTCGAGTCCATCCAGTCCGGCGCCACCTACGGGTTCGCCGCCCAGGTGGACGGGCTCTGTGACCGCATCACCGAACAGCTCGGTCCGTGCACGGTGGTGGCCACCGGCGGCCTCGCCGACCACATTGCACCGCTCTCGCGGCGAATCGAGCACATCGAGCCGTGGTTGACGCTGCACGGGCTACGTTTGGTCTTCGAGAAGAACTCGTAATCGACCGCTCGGAGCACACCATGCGGATCCTGATCACCGGCATGGGCGGCGAGCTCGGCACCCGGGTCGCCCAGCTGCTCGAGGTCGACGAAGGCGTCGAAGTGTGTGGCATCGACCTCGACCCTCCCCGGCGCCGTCTGCATCGAGCCGACTTCCACCGAGTGGATCCCCGTCTGCGTCACCGCACCGTCGAGATCGTGCGTGACTTCGCCCCGACCGTGGTGGTGCACCTCGGCGTGTTCGAACCCGACGCCCGTTCCGGCCCGCGCCTCGCCGGTGCCCTCACAGCGTCGGGTGCCGTCGGTCTGTTCGAGGCCCTTGACGGTCTCGACTCGGTGCGTTCGGTTGTGGTGCGGTCCGGCATCGAGGTGTACGGGCGTTCCCGGGGGGCGCCGGTGGCCCCGGACGAATCGTCGCCGGTGGATCCCGGGTCGCCGTTCGGTCACGCTCTGCGCCACACCGAACAGTTGGCCATCGACACGTGCCGCAACCTCGACGTCCCGCTGACGGTGTTGCGCATGGCACCCGTCGTGGGACCCCACTTTCCGAGTCCGCTGGGCCGTCTGTTGCGACTCCCCGCCGTACCCTTCTCGATCCTCGGTGACCCACCGTTCTCAGTCGTGCACCAGTCCGATGCCGCCGCGGCGGCGGCGGCGGCGGCGCGGGCGGGTGTGGCCGCCACGCTGAATCTCGTGGCCCCCGGTGCGGTGACGGTGTCCCAGACGGCTCGCCGGGGTGGGCGCGTCCCGATTCCGGTGGTGGGCCCCGGCTGGCGGGCGGCGCGACTGGCAGCCGAGATGGCCGGGGCGCCCGTTCCCGGTCACGTTGCCGAGCTCCTGACGAGGGGCCGCAGTGCCGACGGGTCCCACCTTGGTTCGGTGCTCGGTGTGACCCCGCTGATGGACACGCCCGAGGT
>JALRFT010000172.1 GCA_023261915.1 Acidimicrobiales bacterium
GGCCACGCCATAAGGGCTGCGGGGGTAGAAGGGGGGGAGCTCGCTCTGGGGGACCTCGCGCACCTTGCCGAACATCTCCGAGGAGGAGGCTTGGTAGAAGCGAATCCCAGGGTTGACGAGACGGATGGCGTCGAGGAGCCGGGTGACCCCGATTGCCGTGGTCTCGCCGGTAAGGACGGGCTGGCTGAAACTCGTTTGCACGAAGGATTGGGCGGCGAGGTTGTAGACCTCGGTTGGTTCGTGCTCCCGGAGCACCCCGATCATCGACGCCTCGTCCAACAGGTCGGCGGGGGCGAGCGTGATGTCGTCTTGGATGTGGGCGATCCGCTCAAAGGTGACCGTCGACGAGCGTCGGACCATGCCGACGACCTCGTACCCCTTGCCGAGGAGCAATTCGGCGAGGTACGAGCCGTCCTGGCCGGTGATGCCGGTAATCAGTGCCCGCTTCATCGTCACGAGCCTACGACACCCGGTCCCGCCACTCGTCCATGATGGCGGCGAGTGTCACGTCAAGGGGGATCTCAGGCTTCCACCCGGTGGCCTCGGTGAGTTTGGTGTGGTCGCCGCGCAGGACGGGGACATCGACGGGGCGCTGGAGGGTGGGGTCGCCCTCCAGTCGGACCGGTCGTCGGGCGAGGGCAACCATGCGCTCAGCGAGTTCGGCAATGGCGATGTCTTGCCCCGAACACACGTTGTAGGCCTCGCCGGGCTCACCGTCGCACACGAGCGCCCGGTAGGCCCGGACGACGTCACGGACGTCGGTGAAGTCCCGGCGGGGGGTGAGGTTGCCGACTGTGACCTCTTCGCGGCCTTCGGTCTCGCAGCGGGCGATACGTTCGGCGAGCGCCGGTGCCACAAAGGCGTTGGTCTGACCCGGCCCGAGGTGGTTGAAGGCTCGTACGCGCATGACCTCGAGCCCGTATCCGAGCCACGCCTGCAACGCAATCATGTCGGCCGCCACCTTGGAGGCGGCATATGGGCTGACCGGCCGAACCGGGGAGTCCTCGGTGAGGGGGAGTTCGGCGAGTGTCACCTTGCCGTAGATGTCGGCCGATGAGACCACGAGCACGCGGGCCTGACGGTCGCGGCAGGCCTGGAGCACGTTGAGCGTGCCCTCGGCGTTGACCCGCAGCGTCTCGGCGGGGGCCTGCCACGACGCCCCCACGTCACTCCATCCCCCGAGGTGGTAGACGGCTTCGGGATCGGCGTCATGGATGGCCCGGGAGAGAGCGGGTCCGTCGAGGAGGCCGACACCGGTGGTTCGGTCGATACCGACGACCTCGTCGCCGCTGGCGAGCAGGTGCTCGGTGAGATGTCGGCCGACGAAGCCTTCCGACCCGGTGATCAGGGCGCGCACGGGGGAGAGCCTAGGCGGTGCTGTGACTGGCGACGGCGTCCCGGTAGAGCGAAGACATGCCCGCCACGGTTGCCGACCAGCTGAACATGCCGGCACGCTCCCGACCTGCGGCCACCAACCGTTCCCTCGTCTCGGCCTCGGTGAGCACGGTGGCGATTCCCGTTGCCAGCGCAGCGGGGTCGCCCCGGGGGACGAGCAGGGCGGCGTCGGCACATGTCTCCTCCACAGCCGCCACGGCCGTCGCCACCACGGGGGTACCCACGCTCATGGCCTCAAGGGGTGGCAGGCCGAACCCTTCGTAGCGGGAGGGGTAGGCCAGCACCCGGGCGGCCCGCAGGAGCGCAGCACGCTCCGTGCTCGTCACCCAGCCCAGTCGCACGATGCGTTGGCGGTGGCGGCTCGCACCTATTGCCGTGGTGAGGGCATCGGCTCCCCACCCGTCAGGTCCGGCGATCACGAGGCGGATTTCAGCGTGTTCGTCGGCGACCTGTTCGAACGCCGTCACCAGTCCCGGAAGGTCCTTGCGCGGCTCAACGGTCCCGAGGGCGAGAACGAAGTCTTCGGCCCCGACGAGTTGGTGGGCCACGTCCGGATCGGCGCTCGGTATTGGGGAAGGAGCGAGCGGGACGCAGCGCACACGGGAAGGGTCAACCGCGAACATCTCGGTGACCTCCCGAGCGATGGCCTCGGTATCGGTGTGGACCCACGCACCTCGCTGGACTGCCGCGCGGACGAGGGCCGGGTAGGCCAACGTGTCCGCAGTGCACATCTCGGGGAAGTGGATCATGGTGAGGTCGTGGACCGAGACCACCATGGCGGCGCGACGAGCCGGTGGAACCACGTAGTTCGGGCCGTGGACGACGTCGACGGGTCCCGTCCACCACTCGATGGTCGGGTGGTTGGTGTGGCGCCAGAGTGTTCGCAGCGGCCGGGCGGCCATAGGACGGGTCGCCATGGTCATTCCGTGCGGGGCAGCGTCGCCAACTTCACCTCGGCCTCGCCACGTGGCAGCAAAACCCACGAGGTCAATGTCGGACTCGCCACTCAGGCCTTCGGCGAGGGCGAAGGTGAACATGCCGATACCGGTGCGGGGCCCGACCAGCGACGTCACGTCCAGCGCCACTCTCATCGGCGGCCCTCCACACCGCGGGCTGCCGTGCCGTAGAGCGCAACGAGCCGCTCGGTGGTGGCGTCCCACGAGAATTGGCCGGCCCGGCGGTGCCCGGCCTCGATGAGTCCCTGCCGACGGGCCTCGTTGCCGAGTACCCGCCACAGCCCCTGAGCAATGTCGTCGACATCGTGGGCATCGACGAACTCGGCGGCGTCGCCACAGGTTTCTACCAGCGCTCCTTGGCGCGAGGTCACCACTGGGGTCCCGACTCCCATGGCCTCGAGGGGTGGAATCCCGAAGCCTTCGTAGAGGGAGGGATAGGCCAGCACGGTCGCCTCTCGCAGCAGCGCAGCCCGAACCGGAGTGTCCACCCACCCGACGGTCACGATCCGGTCCCGATGGTGGGCGGAGCTGATGGCGCTGCGCACACTCTCTGCCCCCCAGCCGTCTCCGCCGGCGATCACGAGTCGCAGATCGTCGTCTTGGGCTGCGACCTGATCGAACGCCGCCACGACGCGCTCAAGGTTCTTGCGAGGTTCGAGGGTGCCCATGGCCAGGATGTAATGGCCCCCTCCTGCCAGTTGTCGTCCGCTCCCGGGTTCGGTGGGGGGCAAGGGGTCACTGGCGTTGGGGATGGCGACCACCCGGTCAGCACTGGCACCGTAGGTGGCGATGACTTCCTGACGAACGAAGTCAGACACGGTGTGGATCCACGCCCCTCGTGCCACCGCCCGGGCAAGCAGCGTCGGGTACCACGCCACCGTGTCCGCCGTGCACCACTCAGGGTGATGGACAAAGGACAGGTCGTGCACGGTGACGACCTCAGCGGCGCGACGGGTGGGCGGGCTAATCACGTTTGGGGCGTGCACGACATCGATGGTGCCGGTCACCCACTCGATGGGGGGCAGGTCCCAGCGTCGCCACGCCGCGCGGGTCCACCGGGAGGACAACAGGCGGCTGCGGTGGCAGACCGGTACTCGGTCTCCGATCGCCGGGCCGACGAGAGGAGTCTGCGAGCCAGAGAGGGCGTAGCCCGACATGCTCAGTTCGGGCCGGGCGGCGAGCCGGTCGAGCACGGCCGCTGCGAACGTGCCGACCCCGGTCCGCGGTGACAGGGCCCAGGTGCAGTCGAAGGCGATGTTTAGCGGTGGCGCAGCTGGCGTCACCGGTCAGACGATCCGTGCCCCCCGCGACGCCCGAGGAGGTCCCCGATTGGGCTGTTTCGCAGGCTTCGTTCCAGTTCGCGCCGATGGACCTGGACGCGGTTCACGCCGAGCAACCCGAAACCCACCCCGACGTAGAGGGCGTCACGTACGAGTTTCGTGGCGTCTCGCAGTGGGTTCATGCCCCAACGGTACCGCCTCGGTCCGTGTCGAGATGTTCCGCTCCCGAGGAGGGGACCACTACCCTCGTCAGCATCGTGGATTCCCCAGTGACCCCCGATGTGGCCGGCCCTACTCCTGCATCCTCCGGCGACCTTGCACCGCCGGTGGCGGTCATTGTGGTCGCCCACAATCCCGGGGAGTGGTTCGACGAGACGCTCGGCTCTCTGGCGGCGCAGACCTACGAGAATCTGATCGTCCACGTCGTCGATG
The DNA here is from genome assembly GCA_023261915.1 of Acidimicrobiales bacterium. Classification (GTDB taxonomy): domain Bacteria; phylum Actinomycetota; class Acidimicrobiia; order Acidimicrobiales; family Acidimicrobilacustridaceae; genus M30B73. The sequence continues at coordinate 4,064 of JALRFT010000172.1, forward strand.
CTGGTTCCGACGAGCCGATTGCCTCCCGAGTCGGTGCTGTGCTGCCCTCGGCCGTGTGTCACCGCCTCGACCACAGCCCCGGGTTCGGTCCAGCCTGCAACCTCGCCGTTGAGGCCGTCGGTGAGGTGGCCTTTTATCTGTTCTGTCACGACGACGTGGCTCTCGGAGAAGACGCGGTCACCCAGCTCGTGGCCGAGGCCTTCCGTTCGAACGCTGGGGTGGTCGGTCCGAAACTCGTGATGTGGCACGACCCCGATCGCCTCCTCGCCTTGGGTATGGGCTCGGATCGTTTCGGTAATCCCGCTCCGGTGGTCGATCCGGGCGAACTCGACCAGGGCCAGCACGACGGCATTCGCGAGGTCTTCTACGTTCCCGGTTCGGCCACGTTGGTCCGCTCCGATCTGTTCAGTGCCATCGGTGGGTTCGATCCGGCAATCGATGTGCACGGTGAGGATCTCGATCTCGGTTGGCGGGCCCGAGTGGTGGGGGCATCGGTCGTGGTCGCCCCCTCGGCAGTGGTGCTCCACCTTGAAGCGCTGGGGCTGCGACGTCGTGATGATCGGCGGCGTCGCCAACTCCAGCACCGCCAGCGGACCCTGCGCACGGCGACAACCGGCTGGTCCCGAGCCTGGTTGCTGCCTCTCGCCGCCCTACTCAATCTGCTCGAGGTCGTGGCGGCACTCATCCTGTGGAGGCCGAGGCATGTCGCTGACGTCGCCGCTGCATGGTGGTGGAATCTGACCCGCCGTTCGAGCCTCAAGGAGCGACGTGCGTCACTCGCAGCTTCGCGGGCAGTTGCCGACAGTGTGGTTCGCGAACGTCAGGTCTCGGGTTCGGCACGTCTTCGGGCGCTGGCGCGCGCCCGACGGGCACTCGCCGCCGGGGAACACGATGAACCTGTAGAACACGTGCCGGCTGGTCGACTGGCGATCGCGGCATGGTGTGCCGTGGCTGCCGTGCTGGTCGTCGGCAGCCGTGGTCTCATCACCGAGGGAATCCCCGCCGTCGGTGATTTCGCCTCCTTCCCGGACTCAGCGAGTGAACTGTTCTCTTCGTGGTGGAGCACGTGGCGTCCAGTCGGGGCGGGGGCCGCAGGGGTGTCTCCGCCGTTGCTCGCCCTGTTCTGGCTCGCCTCTGTGGCGACGTTGGGTGCCACCGCAGTTGCCCGGGTGGCACTCATTCTGCTCACGCTGCCGATCGCCGCCCTCGGGGTGTGGCGACTCGTCACCCCCGTTGGTGGTACCCGTGCTCGGGCGGTGGCCCTCGTCGTGGCAATCGCCAACCCCCTCACCTATGACGCACTGGCCAACGGACGGTGGTCGACGCTCGTGCTGTGTGCCGTTCTGCCGTGGGTGGTGCTTCACCTCGCCCGCGGAGCCCGGATCGCTCCCTTTGATCGGCCCGGGTGGAGGGTGCGTCGACTTCGGTGGCACCTCCTTGCGGCCGGACTACTCACCGGTGCCGCCACCCTCTGGGTTCCCATGGCCCCGCTGGTGGTCGTCATGGTCGTCGTCGCCCTGGTTCTCGGCGGTCTGCTCAGTGGGAATGCCGCCGGCAGTCTTCGTCTGCTCGGAGTCGGACTTGGTGCCGCTGCGGTGGCGTCGGTGTTGTGTGCCCCGTGGTTGGTCTCGCTCATTGGACCGGGTGGTCCGGCCGTGTGGCTGGCGTCGGCGGCGGGTGACGGGGTGAGTCCGTCCGCGCTGGCGCTCCTGCGCTTTGAGACCGGCCCCGTCGGAGCCTCGCTGCTGTCTTCGGTGCTCGTGCTCGTCGGTCTGCCTGCCCTGTTGATCGGCCGGGGGTGGCGCCTGGCGTGGGCTGGACGGGCATGGATGGTCATCGTCGTGGCGTGGGGCGCCGTGCTCGCTGCCGGTCAGGGGTGGCTCGGGCCGATCACTCCGGTTCCGGATCTCTTGCTGGCCTCAGCAGTGTCGATGCTCGCCCTCGCCGCAGCGACAGGTTCGGTGGCCGTGGAATCCGATCTGCCCGGGCACCGTGTGGGTTGGCGGCATGTTCTTGCTGGCGTGGCCCTTGTGAGCATGTTCCTCGCCAGCCTGCCGATCGTGCTGTCGGCGCTGGGTGGGCGGTGGGAGGTTCCCGAGCGCGACTACGAACAGAAACTGGCCTTCATGACCGAAGCCCGCGCTGAGGCACCGTTCCGGGTGCTGTGGGTGTCGGATCCGGCTCTGCTCCCCACGGCTGGTTGGGCGCTCGGCGCTTCGGATCCGGGACCGGCACTGGCGTGGTCCACCACGGCATCTGGTCTCGCCGATACCGATGACCTGTTCACCGTTCCCGAACGAGGGGGCACGGCCCAGATCGGGCAGGCCCTCGAGTCGGCTGCCGACGGTGAGACCGTTCGCCTGGGGGCCTTGGTGGGTCCCATGGCCGTTCGCTACGTGGTGGTCCCTCTCGCCCTCGGGCCCCGCAACCCCGTCACCGTCGATGGCGGTGGCGGTGTCGTCCCCGAGAGTCTCGAGGGCCTCATCGACACGCTCTCCCGTCAACTCGATCTCGCCAGTGTCCCTGTCGGGGGAGATCTGAGGGTGTGGACCAACGAGGCGTGGGTGCCGACCTCGGCGCTCTATGACAGCGGGTCCCTGGACGATTTGCCAGAGGGTGGTGGACCTGGCCCCCAACAGGCTCCGGCTCTCGACGGGGGTGTCGCCGTGCTGGGTGACGGAACCGGTGACCGGCGGGGCGAGTTGCCCTCGGCTGGTTCGCTCTACCTCGCCGAGCAGGCTGACGGTTGGACGGTGACGACCGGATCGGGAGATGCCGAGCGAGAAGTTTCGGCTACTCCGGCCCTCGGCTGGTCGCAGTGGTTCGACGACCTCGAGTCAGGTGCGGTCACCGTCACCCGAAGTGACCCAATCGGGCTCCGAATTGCCGTGGTCGTCTCGCCGCTGTTGTGGGTTGTGGCGCTGTGGTGGCTGGTGCGTCGTCGTCGGCAGTTGGCGACAGGGACTGCGCCGTCGGTGGTCGATCAGGCCGCAGCGGCGGCTCTCGACGATCTTGAGGTCGTGGCATGAGTGCCCCCCGGTGGTTGATTGCCGTCGTGGTGCTCGCTGCCGTCGTGGGCATCGTCGTCGTTGACCGGACGACCGGTGGTGCTCCCGAGGCGCCCGACCCCATCGACCGCCTCATGTCCACGGTGGCTGTCGAGGCTGCGCCCAACTCCACCGCCTACTGCGCCGCAGGTTCGGCCCGGGGCCCCGACGGACCCGCCGAACAGATCGTCGTAGCGGCCAACACGTCAGAGGAAGCCCGCGAGGTCACTTTCACGATCTATCCCGATCAGGGTGAGCCCCAACAGCAACAGCGGACCATCGGCCCGAAGTCGCGTGAGTCGCTGCGAGTGGCTGACGTGCTGGCGGCACGTTGGGCCGGAGTCCTCGTTGAGGCTGACGGGGGTGGCGTGGCAGTCGACCACGTGGTCGATGGCCCGACCGGGTCGAGCGCCGGTCCATGTGCCACCTCGGCCTCGGCCACGTGGTACTTCCCCGCGAGTTCGACCCTGCTCGGTGTCCGCAACCGGGTCGCACTGTTCAACCCCTTCGCTCAAGCCGCCGTGGTCGACATCGAGGCGGAGACCGCCGAGGGTCGTCGTCGACCCAACGAGTTGCAGGGTCTCCTCGTGAACCCCCGCAGTGTGAGAGTGGTGGATCTCGACACGGCGGTCACGGTGCGGGACCAGGTGGCCGTCGCCGTGACCGCCCGGTCGGGCCTTGTCGTGGCCGAGCAGCTGGAGATCGTCACTGCTGAGGCGGAAGTGCTCCCCACGTCGTTGTCGGTGAGCCTCGGAGCTCCGGGTCCAGCGACCTCGTGGTACTTCCCCCTCGGGGCACCCGTGCTCGATCGGGTCGAGCAACAGTATGTCGTGTTCAACCCGACCGACGAGGTCGCCGATGTGGATGTGCAGATCCTCATTGACGAGCCGGCCGTCAACGGGTTCGTGGAGCCATTCGAGATCACCATCCGTCCCGGGCAGTACACCGTCGTCAACCTCGGTGATGAGGCGCGGGTTCCCGACGGTATTGCTCTCGGGGCGTACGTCGAGTCCATCAACGACGTCCCCGTCGTTGCCGCACGGGTCATTCGCTCGGGATCCACGACCGCGGCGGCCTCAGCCGCGGGGGTGGGCGGTCCTGGAAGTTCCATCACGGTCGGTGCACCGTTGCTCGCCACCCGCTGGGTGGTTCCCTTCGCCGGTGTCCGGGGAGGCAACGGGGTACGGGTGGCACTGAGCAACCTCGGTCTGCGAGAGAGCGAGGTCACCATCACCGCCTACGCGGGAGGCAACCCGGTTCCTCTCGCCAACGCCGGGGCCGTGACGGTCCCGGCGGGTAACCGACTCGAGGTTGAGTTGCTCGACGGGCAGGAGTCGGGTGGCGTCGTCCTGGTCGTGACCTCGACCCAGCCCATTGCCGTGGAGCGCGGCGTCGACCTCACGGGTGACGGATTCATGCAAGCTCCGGCGGTGGCAGTGGCGACCTTCACTTCCCGTCCGCCGCCGGCACTGCCTGACACCTCGACGAGTCCGACGGTCGTACTCGACGGACGCTCATCGATCCCGCCGACGACGGTGGTGCCGACGAGTTCGTCGAGCATCCCGGAGACCCAAGGCTGAGGCGTGGACAGGATCCTGATCGCCCTCGTCGTGGTGGCAGTAGTGGGGGTGGTGGCGGTGGTCATGCAGCGACGCCGGCCCGACCCGCCGACCCAACGAAACTTCCACGTGCCGGTCCAGGTGGATCGCGCCGATTTCCCCCAACCGCTCACTCCATGGCTCGTGGCAGTATTCACCTCGTCGACGTGTGGAACCTGCGCCACGGTCGTCGCCAAGGCTCAGGCCCTAGAGAGCGATGCAGTGGCCGTTGTCGATGTCGAGGTCACTGCCGACGCCGATCTTCACAATCGCTACGCCATTGATGCTGTGCCGACCTTGATCATCGTGGACGGAGATGGCGTGGTGCGCCGGTCCTTCCTCGGCCCGGTTACGGCAACAGATCTGTGGGCGACGGTGGCTGAGCTCCGCGAGCCAGGAACACTTCCTCCTGGCGGATGCCAGTCAGATCACGCCGACCTCTGAGTCCACTTCTCCCGGCGGGGGAACTGGTTCGGTCAGTGGGTGGCTTCGACGGGGGAGTCGGTGGCTACCGGCGGCTCGCCGTTCGTCGACGGCGCCGTGACCGACCCTGCACCCCCGACGCCAACGAGGCGCTCAACTTCGGCGCCGTCGATGGTCTCGTGTTCGAGCAGTGCCCGGGCCACGAGATCGAGGGCATTGCGGTGCTCGGTCAGTAGGACCCGACAGCGATCCTCCTGCTCACGCAGGATTCGCTCCACCTCTTCGTCGATGACCCGGGCGGTGTCGTCGGAGTAATCCCGGGTGTGCATGAGATCCTCACCCAAGAACACCTGTCCTTGGCTTCCCCATGCCATCGGCCCAACTCGTTCGCTCATTCCCCACTCACGCACCATCTTGCGAGCCAACTCGGTGGCACCGACGAGGTCGTTGTTCGCCCCGGTTGAGACCACTTCGAACACGAGGTCCTCGGCGATCCGTCCACCCATGCGGACCACGAGGGAGTCCTCGATGTAGTCCTGACGGTAGATGTGGCGGTCCTCAATGGGGAGTTGCTGGGTGACACCGAGGGCCATGCCCGAGGGGATGATGGTCACCTTGTGGACCGGGTCGGCGGTGGGGAGCACGGCCGCACAGATGGCGTGCCCGGCCTCGTGGTAGGCGATGGCCTCCTTCTCGGCATCGGAGAGCGCAAGTGATTCACGCTTTTGTCCCATGAGGACACGGTCGCGTGCCAGATCGAAGTGGTGCATGGTGATCTGGTTGGCGCCGTCACGGACGGCGTAGAGTGCGGCTTCGTTGACGAGGTTGGCGAGGTCGGCACCGCTCATGCCGGGTGTTCCACGGGCAATCACGTCGAGGTCCACATCGGGGGAGACCCGCTTGTGCTGGATGTGCACCTCAAGAATCTTGCGACGGTCCTCGAGTTCGGGCAGCGGCACCACGACCTGACGGTCGAAGCGCCCAGGTCGAAGCAACGCCGGGTCAAGGATGTCGGGCCGGTTGGTGGCCGCCATCATGACGATGCCGGTTGTGACCTCGAACCCGTCCATCTCGGCGAGCATCTGGTTGAGCGTCTGCTCCCGCTCGTCGTGTCCACCGCCGAGCCCGGCGCCTCGCTTGCGTCCGATCGAGTCGATCTCGTCGATGAAGATGATGGCGCGCCCCATCTTGCGGGCCTGCTGGAAGAGGTCGCGTACACGGCTCGCGCCCACGCCCACGAACATCTCCATGAAATCGGATCCGGTGACCGACAAGAAACCCACACCGGCCTCTCCGGCGACAGCGCGAGCGAACAACG
>JALRFT010000201.1 GCA_023261915.1 Acidimicrobiales bacterium
CCAGATGGATGGTGGCGAACGGAAACTTCGCCGACCGTGTCGCCACCCAGCGGGTGATCGACGGGTTGACCGGAACGTTGTCGACGAAGGCATCGATGACGAGAACAGGAGTGCCGTTGAATCGGCGGTAGAGGCGGGCGCTGAGGGACTCGCCCCGGATGACGAACTCGAGTGGCCGAGCTTCACTGAGGTCACCGTCACCGACCCGGTCAGCGAACCCTTCGAGGGTGCGGCACAGTCTCGCCTGCAACCTTGTGAACCTCACCGAGGTCTCCTGTCGAGTCGAGCGGTGAGGTCGTCGATCCCTTCGACGGCGTCGGCCCATTGCGTCGGTTCGTCGAGTGCTTTGAGCAGATCAGCGAGTTGTTTGCGTTCCCGGGCGGTGAGTGGAGTCCCTCCTCGCAACGCAACCCGGGCTGCGGCAGTGCACCCGGGAGCGGTGCGACCACCTGAGCGCCGAATGGTGGCGGCGAGTTCGCGCAGGGTCGCGATCAATCGGGCGGTCGGGTCGGCGTCGGCGTCAGCGTCGCAGGTGCTGATCGCATCGGCGAGATCGACGAGCGCATCACCGACGTCGCCTGGGTCGGTGCCATCGTCCGACCAGATGTCTGGCAATTCGGGCCTTGCGACCATTGAGCGGGAGGTCGCGATCACCCTGTCAGCCGTGCTGGGAGCAGCGACGTAGAAGTCGGTGAGGTCGTCGGGCAGGACCAGCTCGGCGTCGGGTACCTCAATTTCAAGAGCCGTCGACGCCAAGGAGTTGCGGCTTGCGTCATCGCCTTTGTCGAGCGTGTCCATCAGCACGAGGAGGCGTTCGTCAAGGCGCTCGGAGATGGCGGGGCTCAACTGTCCCCAATCGGCCCGTGCCGAGGCGAAGAGCACCTGGAGACCGACGAGGTGGCGGGACCCATCAGGCCGGCGCACCCACTCGAGTGTGGTGTCGGCGTCGGGCCTGTCACGTTGCACCGCCTCGTCGGCAACGTCGTTGACCTGGGCGATGAGCACGTCAGCAGACGGGCGGTAGCGGACGGAGAGCTGCACGGTGTCCTCCTGCGATGCTCCCCGGCCACCGGTCATGGGACCTGAAGGTAGCCGTCCGTGACCAGGGTCTCCCTCAGGTACTTCTTGGTCTGGCTGTTCCGCCGGGACACGTTGGAGTGATCGACGTCCTCGTCCATTGCCACCTCGGTCACCCGGTCATAGAAGACCGCAGTCCGCACGAGGGTGGCACGCTGGATGTCGTCATCAACGTGACCCAGGATCTCCTGTGCGCCGACGATGCCGAGGGCCACCTCGGCGGGATCGACGCTGTAACCCAGTTCGCGCGAGTCCTCCTTGACAGTCTTGGTGAGGAGGTCCAACGACATGACCTGACGGCCTCCCCGGGCACCCTCCCCCCTTTGGATTGACTCACTTCGACGCCAGTCGTACCCGGTGTGCTTGGTCGCCGCACGGGCGAACGTCTCGGGATCGGGGTACTCCGCCATGACCTTCTTGGGGTTCAGGAGGACCTTCAGCACCACGTCCTGGGCCACATCGTCGGCCTCGAGGCCTCGTCGGCCGGTGGCGAGACGCAGGGCCTCGCGGTAGACCGCGTCGCAGTAGGCATCGCGACGAGCCTGGGCGGCGCGGGCCCGGCGCTCGCTGACGCCGGGGCGGGGGGTGGGGGTGCTGTGGTCAGGGTCCAATCGGGGTTCCTCCTTGTCGGTGATGAGATCTCAAGGTACCGGGGTGGTGTGACAACCATGCTTTCCCCTGCAATTACAGGGTTTTCACGGTTGTCGGGCCGTCGGGCTCCTCCATCTGGCTGATGGCGAAATCCCTCCCCAACCTCCAATCGCACGAAACGACGGGTTTTGTGCGCAGGTTCCCCTCGCCAGCCCGGAGCTGCGGGTGGGTAGGGGGGTCACACGGTCTCGCCGGGCGCTCGAGCCGGCCCCCGTGGTCAGCGCGGGTCGGCCTCTTCGAGGCGCTTGGGTGTGCACATGATGATTTCGGCACCCGACGCCTCCGGTGCCGTCTCGAGGTACCAGGCGAGGATCCTCTGCCGCACCCTGGTGAGTTCGGGATCGCCCTCGGGTTCGAGGGCGATCAGCGCCTGGAGGTGTCCCGCAACGATCGCCATGGGGTCGATTCTGGCGAACAGCGCCTCAAGCTCGGGCGACCTCGGTGTTGGATTGGCGGGCTGTTGGGCCTCGCCTTTCGACTTCCGCCACCGCCGCTTTCGACGTCCCACCATCACTCCACCTCCTCGCCGGCCACCTGGTCAATGACCCGCTGCACGATGTCGTGGACCTCGTGGTCAGGTTCGAACAATGACCGGACCTCCCGGGCGAAACCGACCGCCTCGGCCACCGGTACCTGACCGAGGTCGGCTCGGATCTGGAGGTGCAGCAGACGTGCGTGGACGGTGGCGGGGTGATCGGCCCCGACGGACAACACGAGTCGGGTGATGAGTCCGTCGAGTTCGATCACCGCTCTGACCGGGTCGCCGAGCAGATCGATGGCTTCGATCACCATGCGCTGGGTGCGCAACGTGTCGGGGTGGTCAGGCCCGAGCAGACGACTGCGGTCGTCAGCGAGCGGGGTCAACACGGCGAGGGCGGCGTGGCCGTCTCCGAGCCGGAGGTGCTGTTCGCCGAGGTACCCGCGGGCGACGAGTGCTTCGTCGCTGTCGGGCCCGTAGTTGGCGATGGCCGTCCTGAGGTTCCGGGCCAGGGTGTCAAGGGCCTCGGGGTTGTCACCGAGGTTGCGGGCCTCGGCGATGGCGAGGTTCGAGGCGGTTCGGGTCGTGTCGGGATGATCCGCACCCAACACGTCGGTGCGCTGTTTCAGCAACGTCCGGTAGGCATCGACGGCCTCTTCGGTGTACCCGCTCAGCAGCAGGGCTTCAGCCAGGTTCCCGAGGGTGTCGAGCGTGCTGGGGTCAAGTGGCCCGAGGGCCCGCTTCTTATCCTCGTAGACGGCCTCTTGCACCTCGAGGCCGTCGCGGGGACGCCCGTTGAGGGTCAGGGCACTTCCGAGCTGGCCCCGGATCGACAACGTCTGCCGGTCGTCGGGCCCGAGGAGGGCGGTGCGTTCGGCGATGACGAGACGCTGTATCGCCAACGCCTCATCGAGGCGGCCGAGGGCGCTGAGTGCCTTGGCACTGAACGCCTTCCACACCAGGGTGCGTTCGTAGGTGGGGCCGGCCCGCTCGGTGAAGATGTCGACGAGGCGCTCGAAGTGTTCGAGGGCGGTGGCCGGGTCACCCTCGGCGAGGGCGCGCTGGCCCTCGATGGAGTGGTAGCTGAGTTTCCGGTCGCGCCGTTCGGAGGGAAGGCGCTTGCGTTTGAACAGTGACATGAAGATTCCTTGGTTGCTTTCCGTGTTGATTGAGGTCGGTTACTGGGCAGCTCGTTCAGTCACCGGGGTTGTCGAGTCGCGTGTAGCGGCGGACACCGTGCGGTGACGCTTCGGGGTTCTTCTCGTGTTCCTTGATGTCGTCGGCGAACCCCTGAAGGAAATCCCGGCACCAATCGAGCTGCTCGGTGATCGGCAGATCAAGGAAGTGGGTCGGCCTCCGGCGGAGCCAGAGAAAGCCATGGCGCCGCCGGCGCCGGGTGGTTGATTTTCGGGTCATAGGTCCTCCAGGGGTTCGTCGGGTCGGTAGGTGGTCATCGGTCAGGCGGCGGTGACGAAGGCACTGGCGTGCACCACGGCGTCGTCGGACAGCAGAACCTGGGCGGTGAATCGCTCCGAACGGATGTGGACCTCGCGGCCCAAACCGAGGGCCGGAGTCTCCTCACCGGGGGTGGTGGCGAGACGGCGCAGGAATCGCAGGGCCTGGCGCAGACCCGGCTGGCGACGGTCGGTCACCTCGGGGGCGTCAAGGAACCAGGCGTTGACGAGTCCCTCCCAGTTGGCGGCCAGAAGTTCGGTCGAGGCGAACAGGTCGCACGACACGATGCGGGCCCCGTGGGCGACGATGACGCCGCGCTGGCCAGGAAGGGGTCCGAGTGCAACCACCTCGTCGCGGGCGGCGAGGATGGCCGACTCGGCGGCGAACGCTGCTTCCGTGGCGAGGAACGCCTCGGACGGGCTCGACAGGTTCAGCCGGGCCAGTTCGTGGGACACTGTGGCCCACACGCCCTGTTGATCGCTGCGTCGGCTGCCCGATGACGACAGGTTGTGGGCCACCGACCAGCCCGTGGTGCGACGCACCCGGCGGGACACGAATCGGCCCGAACGGCCGAACCCGCGCCCGCCACCCCAAC
>JALRFT010000061.1 GCA_023261915.1 Acidimicrobiales bacterium
GATCAGCGCGCCTTGGCCGTTGGTCCGGACGAGGAGGGCCTGTCGACCCCAGCGGCCACCGGGCTGGTGGGCATCTCGCACCCGTCGAGCCACGCCCGTGGCCTCGGCCTTGTCATCGGGGAACGAGACGACGGTCGGAGACGGACCGTCAGGTCGGTGGGCGCGAAGCTCAATGGAGGCACCACCGGTGACGTCGCTGACGCGGGACTTGCTGAGACGGCCCTGGCTGGTACCGCCGGCGAGAACACCTGCCGCGACACCGAGAATCTGTGGTGTGGATCGGTAGTTGTCGATGAGCTCAACGGTGGCGCCGCCCGGCCACCATCGATCGAAGTCCACGAGATATCCGGCGTCGGCTCCGTTCCATGCGTAGATCGCCTGTCGCGGATCACCCACCACGCACAGGTCAACCGAGGTATCGAGAAGCGCCTTGAGCACAGCGTGTTGCAGCGGGTTCACATCCTGGAATTCGTCCACGAACACGTGACGGAACCGCCATCGCTGACCTTGGGCGAAGTCGTCACCCCGCTCGATGGCCCGCCGCCAACCGTCAAGGAGGTCGTCGAAGTCGAGAAGTCGTCGTCGCTTCTTTTGCTCCTCGTAGTTGGCGAATGTCTCAGCGACAGTGGTCGGGTCGACACCGGGACGGCGATCAACGGCCGTCACCGCCGCTCGATAGGACTCAGGGTCGATGCGGCGGGCCTTGGCCCATTCGATCTCGCCGACGATGTCGAGTGCCGTCGTCCCCCCACGGTTGCCCTTCGGAAGCAGTTCGGCCACCAGCGGGACCTTCCGATCGATCAGTTCCCACGGCCGCTGGTTGCGATCGGCCCAGAGGTTGCGCAGTTGGGCGTAGGCCACGGCATGGAATGTGCCGGCGGCGAGTTCGTCGCGCAGTCCAAGGTGTCGGAGACGGATTCGCAGCTCGCCGGCGGCCTTGCGAGTGAAGGTCAACGCCAGCACGTGACGTGGATCAGCGTCACCGGTGGCGACCCGGTGGGCGATACGCCGCGTCAGGACCCGGGTCTTGCCGGAGCCGGCACCGGCGAGGATGCGCAGGGGGGCAGCCGGGGTAGTGACGGCACGCCGCTGCAGGTTGTCGAGATCGGCGATGAGCCGGGCGGGGTCCACGGACCGACCTTACCGGCGGGTACCGACACCGGTCCTGCCCCGCGTCCACGGGTGAGTACCGTGCGGGGCGTGGACGTCGGGCCGGACCGTTTCGAAGAACTTGTTGTTGAAGCCCTCGACACCATCCCCGATGAATTGTCCCGCATGATGGACAACGTGGCGATCACAATCGCTGACCGCCACGTGAGCGGGGGTCTCCTCGGGCTGTACGAGGGAATCCCTCTGACAGAGCGGGCTGCGGGATACGGGGACCTCGTGTTGCCGGACCGGATCACCATCTTTCGGCTTCCGATCTGTGAGATGTGTGCCGATGAGCCTGAGGTCGTGCATCAGGTCCGCGTCACGGTGATCCACGAGGTGGCCCATCACTTCGGCATCGACGACGACCGGCTCACGGAACTGGGTTGGGACTGAGATGTTCTGGTCGGGCTTGGCCGGTGCCGAAGCTCGCCAAGGCCCTAAGGTTTTTCCATGGCGTACCCACCTGAGAATCTCCACAACGACGAGCAACTGGTCCTGGATCTTCGTCCACACTGGTGGACCTACACGCCGTCACTCCTCGCTCTGGTTGCGGCCGTGGCGTTCGGCGTCTGGGCACTCGTCGCCACCGACAGCGACGTCTTGCGGCTCGCTGCGGCACTGGCGGTGTTCGTCTGTCTCGTCTGGTTCGTCGGGCGTTACGCCCAGTGGGCCACGACCGAACTCGTGCTCACGACTGACCGTCTGATCTACCGGTCCGGGGTCATTGCCAAGAGCGGTATCGAAATCCCCATTGACCGCATCAATACGATCTTTTTCAACCAGAAGATCTGGGAGCGTCTGGTAGGCGTTGGCGACCTCATCGTTGAGTCAGCGTCGGCGACCGGGGCGCAGGAGTTCATGAACATGAAGCGTCCCGCCCGTATTCAAAATGAGATCTACATCCAAAAAGAAGAGCTTGAGGATCGTCGGCGGCGGCGGGCGGCGACCCCCGCCGATGCCGGCGGCGGTGGTGACGAGGTGGCCGATCGCATCCTGCAGCTGAACGAACTTCGGGCGGCGGGCGCCATCAGCGAAGACGAGTACCAGATGAAAAAGGCCGAACTGCTCAACCGGATGTAAGGGCGACCCTGGCACCGTCGCTGGCCGTGACCGGCCATTGGCCCGGCGCGGCGGCGAGTGTCCCGGGTTCGGTGAATGCCACCACACAACCTCCGAAGCCCGCTCCGGTGAGTCGTGCGCCGAACACCCCCGGGGTGGACTCGAGTCTGCCGACGAGCGCGTCGAGTGCCGGCGTTGACACTTCAAAGTCGTCCCGGAGGCTGGCATGACTGGCGTGGAGCAGCCGGCCGGCGGTGACCAGATCGGCACGGTTGAGCGCATCCACCATGGCCAGCACCCGGAGATTCTCGGTGACCACATGTCGGGCGCGGCGTCGCAACCGGGGGTCGTCAAGGCGATCGATGGCGTCGGGGTCGACTGTGCGAAGTGGACCGAGCGCCTCTGCTGCTCGTTCGCACTCGGCCCGTCGGTCGGCATAGGCCGAACCGACCAAGGTGCGTGACTGCCCCGAGTGCACGACCACGACCTCGAGATCATCGGGGAGGGCAACGAGATCCCTGATCGATGCGCCGCTCTCCGCACCTTCGAAGTCGATCAACAGTGCGTGGCCCCCAACCCCACAGGCGCTCGCCGTCTGGTCAAGGAGCCCACACGGCACACCCGACGCAGCCTGTTCGGCTCGTTGCGCCAGCCGGGCCAGATCACAGGCGGGCCCGTGGAACCCAAGGGCGAGCGCCACGGCGAGTTCGAACGACGCACTCGACGACAGTCCGGCGCCGACCGGGAGAGTGGTCGAGATCGACCCGACGGCCCCTCCGGGGCTCCCGTGACGTTGCAGCTCGGCGAGGATGCCTGCGACGTAGGTTCCCCATGGTGGTGTCACGGCCGCAGCGTCGGGAACGGTGGCGCTGACGTCATCGACGCGGACCGTCCCCGGCAACTGCTCGGAGGCCAGCTCCAAAGACTGCCCCCCACGCTCGACGCGAACCGTCGTTCCGAGTTGGATGGCCATCGGGAGGGCCAACCCGCCCGTGTAGTCCGTGTGTTCACCGATCAGATTGACTCGACCGGGGGCGAACGCCTCCACCCCGGTTCCCGATGGTGTCGCCGAGCTCGGGATGCCGACGAGGTGCCTCATGGCGGTGTCAGCGCTCATGGGGCACAGCGACGCAGCGCTTCGGCGGCGTCGACGGGGTCGACGGGGTTGAAGTACTCACCGCCACCAAGTTCCGCAGCTGCCACGAAACGCTGGACTTCGGCGTCCCGCCACAGCGGGGTGATGTGGGCGTGGACGCGCAACGTCGGCCACGTGCCTCCGTCGAAGGGACGTTGGTGGAACCACAGCATGTAGGGCATAGGTGCCCCAAAGAGCAGGTCAAGTCGGCTGAGGACGTCAACGAGGAGCGCAGCAAGACCGTCACGTTCGGGGTCGGTCAACGACGGGAGATCAGGAGTGGTGGTCTCGGGAGCGAGGACGAGTTCGTAGGGCCAGGTCGCTGCGTCGGGAACCCACGCTCTCCAGCCCGGTGTGCGACATACGAGGCGCCCGTCATCGGGGCCAGGGGCGTCGTCGCCGAGTGGGTCGT
>JALRFT010000166.1 GCA_023261915.1 Acidimicrobiales bacterium
CACGATTCCGAATTACGACTGGGGGACGGCCACCTCCCGGCCACCGGTGAGCACCACCGTTCCGAGCTCAACCACATCCACAACTGAAGCTGGCCCTTGACCCGCTACATCGTGGTGGGGCGCCACGCGCCCGGTGGAACCGTGCGATGATGCGGTCGTGACGGCCTACGACGAGCTCCTCGAGGTTCAGGCACTTGACCTGTCGCTCCAGCAGCTCGCTCACCGTCGGGCCAACCTGCCTGAGCAGGCAGCACTCGATGCGAACAGCGCCCGACGCACAGGTGTCGAGTCAGCACGTAGCGAGGTCGATGCCGCCCATCGGGAACTGGTGCGGCGCCAGCACCTCCTCGAGGACGAGATCAATCAAGTGCGCGGTCGGGCCGAGACCCACGAGGCGACCCTCTACTCGGGGTCGGTGAACAATCCCCGAGAACTCCAGGCCCTCCAAGACGACATTGAGGCACTGCGTCGGCGACAGCGGGCTCTTGAAGATGACGACCTCGAGATCATGGAAGAACTCGAACCGGTGGTGGCGGCTCTTGCCGAGTTCGATGCCCAACTGACCGTCCTCGCCGACGAGGCGAGTCAGCTCCAAGCCGCTCTCGGTTCGGTCACGGCCGACATTGACGCCGAGACGGCGCGCATCGGCCAGGAGCGGAGTGATCTGGCGGCAGGGATTGATGCTGACGTGCTCGCCGATTACGAGCAGCTTCGGGTCCAGTGCGGGGGGGTCGGCATCGCCCGACTGGAGGGTGGTCATTGCGGCGGTTGTCACCTGGCCCTGTCCGCAGTCGAGGTGGATCGCATCCGCAAACTGCCCGGTGACGCCCGGGTGGTGTGTGAGGAGTGTGGTCGGCTCCTCGTGCGCTGAGGATCCTGACCGGGCCCCGATGTTCCTGTGGTTTGCCGGCCTGAGTGTCGTCATCGTCTGGCAGGTCTTCCGATCGCCGGCACTCGACTATCGCCTCGTGATGCTGGGCGCAGTGCTGCCGGTCGGCGAGATCATTTTCGGTGGGCCCCGTTTGCTGCACACGTTGTTGTTCGCGGTTCTTTTGCTGGCCGTCGTCATGTTGGCCACGCGCCAGCAGCGACTGTTGCGTCGTCGCCTCATCAGTTTTCCGATCGGGTTGTTCATGCACCTGGTTCTCGACGGGGTGTGGGCGGTGGCTGACGTGTTCTGGTGGCCGGCGTTCGGCTTCGACTTCGGAACGGGCACGTTGCCCGAGCTCGACCGACCCGCAGGGCTTGTGATCCTCTTCGAACTTGTCGGTGCTGGAGCGCTGGTGTGGTGCTGGCGGGCATTCGGGTTCTCCGATCGGGCTCGCTTCGATGTCTTTGTCCGCACGGGGCAGTTGCCCCGGGACCTGGTGGCCTGAGCCGTGTTGATCATCGTCCGCCACGGTCGGACCGAACTCAACGCCACCCGCCGCCTCCTCGGTCGCCTCAATCCACCGCTTGACCCGCTGGGGGAGGCGCAGGCTGCTGCCGTTGCGGATCGGTTGCGGTCTGGCTCGGTGCGTCGGGTAGTGAGCTCACCGTTGCTCCGTGCCCGCCAGACGGCTGAGGCCATCGCTGCCGCAACACAGTCCGCCACCGAGATTGACGATCGGTGGATTGAGGTCGACTACGGCGTCTTCGACGGGATGCCACTCGCTGAGGTGCCGGCTGAGGTGTGGGCGTCGTGGCGGAACGATTCTGGATTCGCTCCGCCGGAGGGCGAGTCCCTCGCCGCCGTGCGCACACGGGTGACCGACGCCTGCGAAGAACTCCTCACCGACGTCACTGAGCATGACGGTGACGTCGTTGTCGTCACCCATGTTTCTCCCATCAAGGCGGCCGTGTGTTGGACGTTGGGCGTCGATGACGGTGTGAGCTGGAGAACTTTCGTGTCGCCGGGCTCCATCACGAGGGTTGGTGCAGGCCCTGGTGGTCCTGTGCTGCACACCTTCAACGAGTCGTCTCTCAGCGCCTGATCCGCAACCTGCCATCTCTTTGGGTCCTCGGTGTCGGCAGGGCCGCAGGTGGTAGAACAGGGGTCTTGTCCGTCCGCAGGACGGGTTCCAGAGGGGGGTCGATGAAGCGGATTCTCGTGCTACTCACAATGGTGGGCGTCCTCGGAGCGCTCAGCGCCTGCAGCGAGCCCGAACCGTCCACGAGCGCCTCCTCCACGGCGGGTGACGACGCTCGTGGCGCTGCCTGTGCCGACCTCGATCTGCTCGCCTGCGCCCGTCTCGGCACGCTTGCGGATCTGGTTCCTGCCCAAGCCACCGCGGCCACGGGCGAGCCCATCCGTCTCGGTATGGTCAACCAGGAGAACACTCCGGTGGGCTCGTTTCCCGAACTCTCCGCTGCGGTGCAGGCGGCGGCGACGTTTGTGAACGAGCAACTCGGCGGTGTCGGGGGTCGGCCGATTCAGGTGGAGGTGTGTAACACCAACTTCTCTGCTGAAGGCTCGACCGCCTGCGGTCAGCAGTTCGCTGAAGCCGGAGTTCCCGCTGTGCTCGGTGGTATCGACATCTTCGGCAATGCCGTCGACGTGCTCAACACGAATGCCATCCCGTTCGTCGGGGGGATTCCCGTCAGTACGCAGTCGGTGACGGCCCCGAACTCGTTCCAGTGGAGCGGGGGGACCTGGGGTGCGGCAGTGGCTTTCGCCGACTGGGCGGCAACCCGTCTCAACGCCAAGTCGGTCTCGATCGTCTACGGCGAATTCGGCTCGATCGCCGACAGTGCCGGCTATGGGCGCACCGTGCTTGAGTCGCGTGGGGTGGCCACCCAGATGGTCCCGTACCCGATCATCACCACTGACCTCACCTCGCCGCTGACGGCGGCGATGTCGACCAATCCCGAGGCGCTGGTGGTCCTCGCAGCCGACACCGGCTGTAAGGCGGCCTTCGATGGGGTGCGCACGCTCGGCATCACCGTTCCCGTGTTCTACGTGGGCGCCTGCGCCTCACCCGCCATCGTGTCGAGCGTGCCGCCGGAGGCCACCGAGGGTGCGCTGTTCAACGTGGAGGGTCAGGTGTCGACCTCGAATCCCGATCCCGACTTCGCCCTCTACGCCGAGGTGCTCGAGACCTACGGCGATGGCCTCAATCCGGTCGGAGCCTCAACAGTGAGCTTCCGTGCCTTCATGAACCTCTACGCCGTGCTCTCAGGTCTCGACACCGACGTGACGGCCTCGAGCGTCACGTCGGCACTCGCTGCCCAGCGGGACACCCCGAGCTTCATGGGTCATCCCTATACCTGTGATCGCCAGCAGTTCGAGGGTCTACCGGCGATGTGCTCGCCCCAGCAGATCATGGTCGAGATGCGCAACCGCGAGGTCGTGCAGGTCTCGGACTGGATCGATGTGGGTGCCATCTACGCAGCGTCGTTGTGACTCCTCGGCGCTGCTGCGCTGACCGGCGGCTCTGACGTGGGAAGCTCGATGGGGTACCTGCTCGCCGGGCTCGGCGGTGGTGCCGTGGTGGCCGCGCTGGCCATCGGGTTGGTGCTCTGTTTCCGCACTTCGGGGGTTGTGAACTTCGCCTACGGCGCCATGGGCATGTACCTCGCCTATGTGTTCTTTGAGCTGCGACGTACGGGTGACCTCTTGTTGCCGGTGGTTGGTTTGCCGTCGCGTGTGCCGATCGTGGCGCGCCCCACGGTGGCCACCGCCTTGCTCATCATGATCGTGGTCGCCGCCCTGTTGGGGGCGGCCGTCCACTGGTTGGTGTTCCGGCCGTTGCGCAATGCGCCACCGCTGGCCCGAGTCGTGGCGTCGTTGGGTCTGCTCATCTACCTCCAGGAGGTGGTGCGTCTCGGGGTGCCACCCTCGAGTGCGGCCACCGCCGAGCGGGTCACCCTGCTGCCGGAGAATCCCGTGGAGGTGCTCAGCACCACGGTGAGTGCCAACCGACTGTTGTTGGCGGCGTTGGCCGTGACGGTGGCGGCGGTCTTGTGGGCGGTTTACCGCTTCACCCGCTTCGGCCTCGCCACCCGGGCGGCCGCCGACAACGACAAGGGGGCGCTTCTCGCCGGCCTCAGCCCTGACCGTCTCGGCATCGTGAACTGGGCGGTGGCGGCCGTGCTCGGAGGGTTGGCCGTCGTCCTCATTGAGCCCATTGCCGGGCTCAATCCGACCACCACGCCCCTGTTGGTGGTGCCCGCCCTCGCCGCTGCGCTCCTCGGTGGCCTGCGCTCCTTCGGTCTGGCCACGGCAGCCGGTCTCGGTATCGGGATGGTGCAGTCGCTGATCCTCGGCTGGGCTGTGTCGCCATCGACAACCTGGCTGCCCGACTGGGTGCCGGTGACTGGCCTGCAACAGGCCATCCCCGTGGCATTGGTCTTGGTGGCACTCGTGTGGCGCGGGGGAGTGCTCCCAACCCGTTCGGCCGTTCCCGAACAGTCCTTGCCTCCCTCGCCCACTCCTCAGCGGGTCTGGCTCTGGGTGGTGGTGTTGTCGGGTCTGGTGCTCACCGGACTGTTCACGCTGGGTGCGAGCTATCGCCAGGCCATCATCGTGACGCTCGTCTATGCCTTGCTGACGCTGTCGATCGTGGTGATCAGCGGCTACGTGGGGCAGGTATCCCTCGCCCAACTGGCGTTTGCTGGTGTGGCCGGATTCAGTGTCATCCGCTTGCTCGACGGAGGCGTGCCCTTCGTGGTTGCCGTCGTGCTCGCCGCCCTGGTGGCCACGGTCCTCGGGGTGTTGGTCGGCCTCCCCGCCACCCGGGTGCGCGGCATGAGTTTGGCGGTGGCCACGTTGGCCCTCGCGGTCGCCATCGATGATCTCGTGCTCGATTCCGTTGCGCTCTCGGGCGGTCCTGCAGGACGGCCGGTGCCTTCCCCGACCTTCTTTGGCTTCGACATCGGGGTCACCGGTGTGGGGGCGGAGAACTTCCGTCCCATCTACGGGGTCGTCGTGCTCGTTGCGGTCGTCATTGCCTACGTCGTCGTCGCCAACCTGCGGCGAGGAGCGACCGGAGTTCGGTGGCTGGCGGTGCGGGCAAACGAGCGGGCGGCGGCAGCAGCGGGGATCAATGTGGCGCGCACCAAGTTGACGGCGTTCGCCCTGTCGTCGTTTCTCGCCGGGCTCAGTGGTGTGTTCCTGGCCCTGTCCTCGACCACGCTTTCCCCGACCTCGTTCATCGTCATCGGCGCTCTCGTGGCTGTCGCCCTGACCTACCTCAGCGGGGTGTCGAGCCTCGCCGGGGCGTTGGTGGCAGCCACGCTGGCCCAGGCGGGTGTCGTCACCACCTTCATGAACGGTCTCAGTGGTGGGTCGGCCGGGGAGTACGTCTTCGCCCTGACGGGCCTCGTACTCGTCGTGGTCACCATCACCGCGCCCGAAGGCATCACCGGTGTGGTGCGCAACCGATTCGCCGCGCTCGCTGCCCGGCGCCGCATCACCGCAGCGGAGTCGGCATGAATAGCGTCAACACCACGCCGGCGCTCGCAGTGGCGGAGCTCACCGTTGACTACGGCGGGGTACGGGCACTCGACGACGTGACCTTCACCGTCGCACCGGGAGAGATCGTGGGTCTGATTGGGCCCAACGGAGCGGGAAAGACCACCTGCATCGATGCCATCACCGGGTTCGCCACCGCCCGCACGGGACGGGTCATGCTCGGGCAGACCAATCTGGGGGAGTCTGCGCCCCATCGCATCGCCGCCGCCGGCTTGTCGCGGACGTTCCAGTCGCTGGAACTCTTCGATGACTTGAGTGTCGCCGACAACGTCGCGGTGGGGCTCGCCACCGTCGCACCGGCCGCCGTATGGACCGACGTGTTCGGGAGGGGACGTCGCCGCGAGGTGGCCCCGGCGGTGCGGGACATGCTCGACCACCTCGGGCTCAGTGATGTCGCTGATCGTCGACCCGATGCACTGTCCAACGGTGCCCGCCACCTCGTGGCCATGGGGCGCGCCCTCGTGTCCCAGCCCAAGGTGGTGTGCCTCGACGAACCGGCGGCCGGACTCGACACCACTGAGACCGAAGGCCTCGCCACGGTCATTGCTGGTCTCGTGGATCTGGGGACGTCGGTTCTGTTGGTGGACCATGACATGGACCTCGTCTTCGGCACATGCCACAAGGTCGTGGCGCTCGACTTCGGTCACGTGATCGCCAGCGGCACGCCCGCTGAGGTCCGCCGTAATGCGCTCGTGCGAGAGGCCTACCTCGGGACCCTCCACCCCGGGTCCACTGGAGGGCAGTCATGACGAGTGTGCTCACGGCGCGGTCCCTCGTTGCCGGGTACGACGGCGTGGCCGTGGTGCACGGTGTCGACCTCGAGGTCGCTGCCGGGGAGGTGGTGGCGCTACTGGGTGCCAACGGTGCAGGAAAGACGACGCTGCTGCTCACGGTGTCAGGGTTGTTGAATCCCATCGCCGGATCACTTGAGGTGTTGGGTGAGTCCGTCGTCCCCGGCCGCCGTGTCCGGGCAGCATCGGTGACTGCTCGTGCCCGACGAGGCCTCGCTCATGTTCCTGAGGACCGCGGGCTCTTCCCCGACCTCACGGCCCGAGAGCACCTCCGCCTGCGGTCCCGCCGGAGCCGACGGGGGACCAGTGATTCTCTTGAACTCGACGAGGTGCTCGAGTGGTTCCCAGCGCTCACCCGGGTCATGGATCGGCGGGCAGGACTGCTCTCGGGCGGGGAACAGCAGATGCTCTCGCTGGCCCGAGCTGTCATGGACTCACCCCGATTGCTCCTCGTTGACGAGTTGAGTCTCGGGCTGGCGCCGCTCGTCGTCGAGCAGATTCTGCCGTCACTTCGGACCATCGCCACACGCACGGGTGCCGGGGTGGTGGTCGTCGAACAACACGTCGGACTGGCCCTCGCCGTATCGGATCGGGCGTACGTGCTCGGTCACGGTGCCGTCCTGGCCTCAGGAACTGCTGCGGATGTGGCCGGTCAGGTCGAGGTCCTCGAGGCCGGGTATCTGGGCGGAAACCGCAGCCCGCGGCCCGAGGCTGGCCCGGGAGCGCCGGGCCCACCCGCCGACTGAGGGAGATCGTCCCCGGGGTGGCAGGCTAAAGAGGTGGAACGCGTCGATCTCGCCATCATCGGTGGTGGACCCGCTGGAGCCGCCGCCGCCATCCGGGGCGCCCACGCCGGGTTGTCGGTGGTCGTATTCGAACGGGCGGCGCACGGTCGTGACAAGGTGTGTGGCGACGGGCTGACCCCCCGGGCAGTGGCGGCGCTCGAGGAACTCAAGATCGACGTCGCTCTTGCCCACCGCATCGATGGCCTGCGGATGATCGCCGGACGGCAGCGCCGCGAACTCGACTGGCCGGCCACCGGGCGGTTCCCCGCCCACGGGGCAGTGTGGCCTCGACGTCGCCTCGATGCCCACCTCATCGACGCCGCCGACACTGCGGGGGCCGAGATCCGTTTCGGGGTCGATGCCATGCCCGAGTTCGACGGCGACAGGGTCGTCGGTGTCCGCACCGAGCATGGTGTGGTCCTCGCCGACATGACCGTACTCGCAGCTGGCGCCCAAGGGGAGGCGGCCCGGGCCCTCGGCGCCGTGCGTGATCCCCGGGAGCCCTTCGGCCTCGCCATCCGGTCGTATGCCGAGACCCCGCGCCACAACGATCGCCTCCTCGAGGCCTGTCTTGCTTTGCGCGACGAACACGGGACCCCGGTGCCGGGCTACGGATGGTTGTTCCCCGCCGGTGACGGCACGGTCAACATCGGGGTGGGGGCGCTCAGCACAATGAAGGGTTTCAAGAAGTTGAACCTGAACGCCCTTGTGGAGAGCTACGCCAACATGGTGCGCAGCGAGTGGGACCTGGGACCGATGTTGGAGCGTCCCCGGGCTTGGCGTCTGCCGATGAGCGCGTTGCGTCGTCATGGTCCCGGTTGGGTGGCCGTGGGGGACGCTGCCGGACTGGTGAACCCGATGAACGGCGAGGGCATTGACTACGGCCTGGAGAGCGGCATGTTGGCCGTCGATCGTTTCGTCGCCGATCCCGCCTCTGCTCCGGCGGCCTACGACGAGGCGGTCGGCGAACGCTTCGACGCTTTCTTGCGCACCGGCCGACGGTTCAGTTTTCTCATCGGTCATCCGTGGCTGTTGCGCACCGGCCTGCGGGTCGCCGTGGGCACCCAGGCGGCGGCCGATGTCACGCTGGCGGTCATGGGGAACCTCGTGGACAACGAGACGCCCGGAGCGGCCGGTCGGGTGATGCGCCTTGCGGATCGGGCATTGGCCATTGCGGACCCGTTGCTGCGGCGCACCCGGGCGGCGGCGTGAGCAGCGTGGGGGCTGGGGGAGCGGGGCGTGGCAACTGATCCCACGGTGTGGGCGGTCCCGGTCTATGCCGGCACCATTGCCGCCGAGCAGTGGTGGGCGCGGCGGCGAATTCGTGCCCAGCGGACCACCAGCGATGTCACCCCTACCGACGCCGGGTCATCGACGTCGGATGGTGGCGGTCGAACCATTGCTGGTTTTGAGACCCGTGACACGCTCACGAGTCTGGCCATGGGTGCGCTCAGTCTCGCCGCACCGCTCGTGGTGCCGAAGTTGCTCGCTCCCATCACCCCCGGTGTGGGTCGGCACGCTCGCACCCTCGTCGGAGTCGCCGCCGGTCTTGCGGTCACGGCGACTGTGGCTGATTGGATCGCTCGCGAACACGTGTCCGACGGAGGTACTGCCGCACGGCCAAGGCGTATGAGCGGTCTGCGTCGGCGACTTGGCCGCCGCCCGGTGGCCGAGGTTGCCCACCGCACGGCGTCGGTGGCCGGGGTGGGAGCGGTGGTCTGCGGAGGAGTCGTCGCCACCACGGCGTGGTCCCATTGGACCTCGCCCGAACGAATCTGGTCCCGGCGGCTGCTACCTGATCTCGGTACCGGGCCGGTTGCTTTCGGCGTTGCCATGGTCGGATGGGATTTCATCTACTACTGGAATCATCGCCTGATGCACGAGGTCCGGGCCTTGTGGGCCATCCACGTCGTGCACCACTCCTCGGAGCGGTACAACCTCTCGACCGCTCTGCGTCAGCCGGTAGCGGACGCCCTCGGAGTGTTCATCCCGTCGGGACTGCTCAGCCTCCTCGGCGTGCGGCCGTCAGTCATTGCCCAGGCCCGGGCGTGGAATCTGCTCTACCAGTACTGGATTCACACCGAGGCCATCGATCGGCTCGGGCCGGTGGAGGAAGTGCTCAACACGCCCTCGCTGCATCGAGTGCATCACGGCTCCAACCGGCGTTACCTCGACCGTAACCACGGTGGGATCCTCATCATCTGGGATCGACTGTTTGGCACCCACGTGACTGAAGACCCCCACGAACCTGTGGTGTACGGGCTCACGAAGAACATCGACTCGTTCAACCCTGCTGCGGTGGCGTCACATGAACATGTCGCAATGCTTCGCGACGTCGCCCACGCCCGGAACTGGCGGGATCGTTTGGGCCATCTCGTGAGGCGTCCCGGGTGGCAGTCAGCAGCCTGAGAATGTTCTAGGTGGGTGACGGTGAGCCCACCTGTAGGCGGGATTCTGTCCAGCGCCTCCCGGCGCTTGGGTGACCATCCATCTTTGCGGCCTACCAGGGGCTGGGTCACCAGAAGTGACCCGGGCGTCGTCGGTGAGGGACTGGCCCACCACCTTGGTCGCGAGAGCCACGGCCACCTCGCCCACCTGGCGGGTGAGCTGTGAGGTTGCCTACGGAGTGCAAAAACTTCAAGTTGGATGTGTTATTGAAGACGATAAGGTCCTCACTGACGATATCTTCGATAAGATCACTGCCTGGGAAGATGATGTTCAATCAGTCGATATGATTA
>JALRFT010000125.1 GCA_023261915.1 Acidimicrobiales bacterium
CTGCTGTTGCGCTTTTCTAGGCGCAAAACGGCCTTGATCATCGCGCACTGGCGCGACATCTTCGCCCTGTTCGGCAGCCTCAAACTGTTGCGCGAGGATTTCGCGACGGTCTAGCTCTTCAGTTTCCGGTGTGGCCGGGGAGTTGTCCCCCCTCACCGGGCTTGGCCCCCTGGGCCATCTTGATCTGCAGGTCGTCGGCGTTGGTCAGGTAGTCGCTGGTGACCCCGAACCGTCCCGAGGCCACCTGCTTGATGGCACTGCGCTTGGAGTCCCCGTTGGGTAGCGGCACAAAACGCTCGGGATCCTCGCCACCCTCACCGGTGTTGGACTTGCCGCCGATGCGGTTCATGGCGACCGCGAGCGTCTCGTGGGCTTCGGCCGAGATGGACCCATACGACATGGCCCCGGTGGAGAACCGCTTGTAGATGTCCTCGACCGACTCGACTTCCTCGATCGGCACCGGTGGGCGTTCCCCGAGGCGCAGGCGCAGCAGACCCCGCAGGGTGGCGAGTTGCTCGGACTGGTTGTTGACCGCCTCGGTGTACTCCCGGAACACGTCGAAACGCTTCTCCCGGGTGGCGTGTTGCAACTTGTAGACGGTCGTCGGGTTGAACAGGTGGTACTCGCCCTCCCGCCGCCACTGGTACTCACCGCCGACCTCGAGGGGACGGTGGGCGATCTCGGCTTCGTTGGGCAGGTGGGCCCGCCGGTGCCGCATAGCGACCTCGGTGGCCACCTCTTCGATCCCGATACCACCGAGCCGGCTGACCGTGCCGCGGAAATACTCGTCGACGAGTTCGTCGCCGAGGCCGACGGCTTCGAAGATCTGTGCTCCGGTGTAGGACGCCACCGTCGAGATGCCCATCTTGGACATCACCTTGAGGACGCCCTTGCTCCCAGCCTTGACATAGTTCGCCGCTGCCTTGCCCGCCACGTAACCGGTGCCTTCATGGCCGGCGCGCCGCAGCGCGAGATCCTCAGTGGTCTCGAGAGCCAGATACGGATTGACGGCGCCGGCGCCGTATCCGACGAGCAGGCAGAAGTGGTGCACCTCGCGGGCATCACCGGCCTCCACGATGAGACCGACCTGGGTGCGGGTCTTCTCGGCAATGAGGTGATGGTGCACGGCGGCGGTGGCCAACAGGGAGGGGATGGGCGCGAGCTCGGGGGTGGAGTGTCGGTCGGAGAGCACGATGAAGCTGACACCCTCGGCGATCGCTGCTGATGCCGACCGACGCAGATCCTCAATGGCGCGGGCCAGACCGGCACCACCCTCGGCCACGGGGTAGAGGCACGGGAGTACCCGGGTGGACCAGTCGGGCACGGCCGACTCGATGTTGACGATGGCCGCAAGCTCGTCGTCGGTAACCACCGGGCGGTTGACCAGCAGTTGGTGGCACGACGACGGAGTGGGATCGAGGAGATTCCCCTCGGGCCCGAGGGTGCGGCCCAGTGCCGTGACGAGTTCCTCGCGGATGGCATCGAGCGGAGGGTTGGTGACCTGGGCGAAGAGTTGGATGAAGTAGTCGAACAGCAGACGCGACCGGTCACTGAGCACTGCCAATGGCGTATCGGTGCCCATCGACCCGATCTCTTCGGCCCCGGTGCGGCCCATCGGCTCCACGATCAGCTTGAGTTCTTCGGTGGTGTACCCGAAGGTCTGCTGGGCGGTGAGCAGATCGAGGTCGCTCGCGGCCCGGGTGGCCGCGGCAGTTGCCGCAGCTGTGGGGTCCGCCTCGAGGACCCGCGACAACGGCACGAGTTGCTCGTCCAGCCACTGCTGATAGGGGTGCTCGTCGGCGAGTGCTCCCTTGATCTCGGCGTCATCGATGATGCGGCCGGCGCTGGTGTCAACGAGGAACATGCGGCCCGGCTGCAGGCGACCCTTGTGCACCACCTTGTGCGGGGCCACGTCGAGCACCCCCACCTCCGACGCCATCACCACGAGGTCGTCATCGGTGACCCAGTAGCGAGATGGGCGCAGACCGTTGCGGTCCAGAACGGCACCGATGACCGTGCCATCGGTGAAGGCGATCGACGCTGGGCCGTCCCACGGCTCCATCAGCGACGAGTTGTACTGGTAAAAGGCGCGACGTCCGGGATCCATGTCGGCGTGGTTCTCCCACGCTTCGGGGATCATCATGAGCACGGCGTGGGGCAGGTCGTAGCCCCCGAGGTGCAGGATCTCGAGTGCCTCGTCGAAGGTGGCTGAGTCGCTGGCCCCCGGCGTGCAGATCGGGAAGATCCGTTCGAGGTCATCGCTCAACTCGGGTGCTGCCATGAGCGCTTCGCGGGCACGCATCCAGTTGCGGTTGCCGGCCACGGTGTTGATCTCGCCGTTGTGGGCAACGAAACGGAATGGGTGGGCCAGTGGCCACGAGGGGAACGTGTTGGTGGAGAAGCGACTGTGGACCAATGCGAGAGCTGAGGTGACCCGTTCGTCGGTGAGGTCGGTGAAGAACGGGGCGAGCTGGTTGGTGGTGAGCATGCCCTTGTAGACGAGGGTCCGACCCGACAGGCTCGGGAAGTAGACGCCACCATTGGCACTGAGCGGTCCGATCTCGTGTTCCATGCGCTTGCGGGCGATGTACGCCCGGCGCTCAAGGGCGATGCCGTCAAGGTCCTCTCCGGCGAGGAACACCTGCCGGAACGACGGGAGCGTGGCCATGGCGGTGGTCCCGATCATCGAGGGGTCGTGAGGGACTTCCCGCCACCCCAGCACCCTCAGGCCCTCACTGGCCGCCACCTTGCCCACGAGCGACGCAACCTCATCGGCGTGCTCGGGGGCCCGGGGCAAAAAGGCAATGCCGGTGACGTAGGAGCCGGCGGGCGGCAGATCGAACTCGACGACGTCGCGCAGGAAGCTGTCCGGCACCTGCATGAGAAGCCCGGCACCGTCGCCGGTGTTGACCTCGGCGCCCTGGGCCCCCCGGTGCTCCATGTTGCACAGCGCCCCGATGCCCATCTGGACGATGCCGTGACTGCGACGACCCTTCATGTCCACGATGAAGTTGACGCCGCAGGCGTCGTGCTCAAATTCGGGGCGGTAGAGGCCGAAGGGCCCGGGAAACTCGGTCGTCATCAGGGTTCCTGGCGATCGTGTCCTGCGGGAGCAGGACGGTTATGCGGTTACCGGGACGACGTTGGCCCGAGCCCTGAAATCCTACCCGCCCACCGGCTCTGACGCCGAACCGGAAATCCCCCTGCTCGGGCGGCCCTCGGGAGGCAGGAGTGTCCCCCATTCGGCCGGGGAGGGGGATACGATCGCTTTCACCAGAGAAGGGAGGTGGTCCAACTCATGAATGACGCAAGCGCTAGTTGTGGGACCCTGGAGGTGGCTGGCCGCTGAGCGGCAGTCGGACCCTTGGTGGAATCCAACCACGCCACCGCTTCGCTGGGTTGCCGGGTCATGGTCCCTCCCGGTAGTAGAGGACCCACGGGGTGATACTCGACAGATTGTTTGGTTCGGGGGCGGGTCGCAAGACCCGCCCCCGGCCGCGTCCGGGGGTAGGCGTCCCACCGGCGCCGGACCATGCCCGGATTGGTGCCGCTCCGTCGCAAGCCAGTCCAGTCGGTACGATCCGTGACGACCCGGGAGGTGGTTGTGGCCAGCGGCCTGTTCAGTTTGCTCGATGATGTCGCCGCTCTGGCCAAGTTGGCGGCTTCGTCCATCGACGATGTCGGGGCCGCTGCGGCCCGTGCCAGCGTGAAGGCTGCCGGGGTGGTCGTCGACGATACGGCGGTTACCCCCGCCTACGTCAGGGGTCTCGCTGCTGATCGCGAACTCCCCATCATCAGGCGGCTGGCGTGGGGCTCATTGCGCAACAAGGTGTTGTTCATCCTGCCCGCCGCACTGGTACTCAGTGTTGTGCTGCCCGTGGCCGTTGAGGTCATCCTGCTCGCCGGTGGCGGGTACCTTGCCTACGAGGGCGCCCACAAGCTCTTGCACCTCCGCCACGCCGGCGGCCACCACAAGGAGGCGGCGGCACCCAGCGAAGAGGAGGTGGTGCGTAGCGCACTGCGTACCGACGTCATCTTGTCGGCCGAGATCATGGTGATCGCCCTCAAGGACGTCCTCAACGAAGGAATCGTCGCCCGTGCCGCCATCTTGTTGGTTGTGGCGCTCATCGTCACCGTTGGCGTCTATGGCGTTGTGGCCCTCCTCGTCAAGGGCGACGACCTCGGACTCGCCCTCGCCGGTCGCTCGGGTCGAGTGTTGCCCGCTATCGGTCGCATCATGGTGCGGGCCATGCCGAAGATCGTGTCGGTACTCGGACTCGTTGGCATGGTCGCCATGTTGTGGGTCGGAGGACACATCGTGATCGCCGGTCTCGACGCCCTGGGTTGGAGCGGGCCGGTGGATCTGTTGCACGCGGTTGCGGATCCGACAGCGTCGGTTCCGGCCGTGGGAGGGGTGCTGGCGTGGCTGGTGGACACGCTGGTGTCCGCCGCCGTGGGACTCGGCATCGGTCTTGGCATTGTCGGCGTGGTGACGCTGGTCAAGCGTCGCTCACATGGAGCACGAGTACCCGCCTAGAGCTCGACAGTGCTGCCTACGGACATCACTTTGTCGGTCGGCAGCTCGAACCAGCGTTCCGCTGGTGTGGCATTGCGGTGCATCATGGCGAACAGGCGTTCACGCCACATCGACATACCTTCGCGGTGGGTGACGAGGAGCCGTTCGGATCCGACGAAGAAGGTGGTCTCGGGGTCGGAGAGCAACTCGAGTGTCCCGGCGTCACCTTGGGTGAGGCCGACGGGAACGTTCACCTTTTCCATGAACCCGTAGCGCATCTTCACCTGCCAGGCGCCGTACCCGAGGGACGTGACCTCGGTCCGCTTGGACGAATCCACCACCGGGATGTCCTCGGTCAGCACGGACAGGAACACGAGCCGCTCGTGCATGACACCGTTGTGCTGCTCGTTCTTGATCAGCGCGTGAGGTACCGAACCAGAGAGCGAGAACAGGTACACCGCTGTGCCGGGGACCCGGGGGGTGTCGTCATGCTTGGCGAGGAAGCGGGTGAGCGACACCCGGCCCCGGTGGATGCGTTCGGCAAGGATTTCGCGTCCGTGACGCCACGTGGTCATGGCCGTGAACACCAGGCCAGCGAGGAGAACGGGGAACCAGCCGCCGGCGAAGAACTTCAACAGGTTCGAGCTGAAGAAGGCGAGATCAATGACGAGGAACACGCCGCAGAGCGCCATCACAGGTATCCGGGGCCAGCGGAAGGTCGCAGTCGCCACTCGGTAGAAGAGCAGGGTGGTGATGAGCATGGTGGCTGTGACCGCCAGGCCGTACGCCGCGGCCAGGTTGGCCGAGGTCCGGAAGGCGAGCACGAGGCCCACGCACGCCGCGAGCAGCCCCCAGTTGAAGGCCGGGACGTAGATCTGGCCCTGCGCCTCGGCTGATGTGTGGCGAATGCGGACTCGTGGCAGCCAACCCATGGCAGTGGCCTGCATCGTGAGTGAGAACACCCCGGTGATGAGGGCCTGGGAGGCGATGACCGTGGCGAAGGTGGCCAACACCGTCAGTGGCAGGACCCCCCAGTCGGGAGCCATGGAGTAGAAGGGCTGCTCGGCGGCACTCGGATCACTGATGAGCAGCGCGCCCTGACCGAAGTAACACAGCAGGAGCCCGGGCAGGACCAGACCGTACCAACCGATCACAATTGATCGACGACCGAAGTGGCCCATGTCGGCGTAGAGGGCTTCGCCACCGGTGACGACGAGGAACAACGAACCCAGGGCCACGAATCCCGTGAAGGCATTGTCGGCGAAGAACCGGAAACCCCACACTGGGTTCAAGGCACTGAACACCCCCGGGTCATCAGCGATGTGGCTGATGCCGAGGACGCCGAGGGTGACGAACCAGATCACCATGACCGGGCCGAACAGCCGCCCCACCGTGTGGGTGCCGCGTCGTTGCAATGAGAACAAACCCACGAGAATCACGACCGAAATCGGGATGATCCAACCTTCCAGTGAGGGTTGGGCAACCCCGAGACCCTCGACGGCCGACAGCACGCTGATGGCTGGGGTGATGGCCCCATCGCCGTAGAGCATGGCGGTGCCGAACGCCCCGAACAGCACCAGCACCCATGGCCAGTTCCGACCCCGTTTGAACGGGATCAACGCCGAGAGCGCCAGGATGCCACCCTCCCCGCGATTGGATGCTCGCATCACGAACATCAGGTACTTCACGGTGATGACGAGCATCAGTGACCAGAACACGAGTGACAAGATGCCCAGCACGTTGGTCTCGGTCGGCTCGACGTGGGCGAGGTGGAAGGTCTCGCGCATGGCGTAGAGCGGTGAGGTTCCGATGTCACCGAAGACCACACCGAGGGCAGCGAGGGCGAGGGTGGCGGTGCGGGTTGAGTGTGCCGAGCCGCTTGCGATCACCGGACTGTCTGGTGGGGGCTCAGAGCCACTTGGCTGCACCTCGCCAACATACGCCCGCCGGGAGCGCAATGTCATGTTTGGCGGGTCAGTTCAGAGATCGTCAAGGTTCCCACGCAGCAGTTTGCCGGTGGCGTTGCGGGGCAGGGCGTCGCAGAAGTGGACCTCGCGAGGCACCTTGAAGCGGGCGAGCGTGGTCGAAACGTGGCGTCGGATGGCCTCGGTATCAATCTCCGGTGCATCCGGTGGACGCCCGGGTGAACTCTGGGGCGACCGCACCACCCAGGCCACGAGTCGCTGGCCGAATTCGTCATCAGGTACTCCGACCACCGCCGCTTCGCTGACCCCGTCAAGGGCCTCGATGCACTCCTCGACCTCGCGGGGGAAGACGTTTTCACCACCAGAGACGATCATGTCGTCGCTACGACCCTCTACCCGCAGGCGACCGGCGGCGTCGAGGTGACCGGTATCCCCGGTGGACATGAGCCCCTCGAGCACCTCCTTGTTGCGGCCGTCGGTGTAACCGTCGAACGTGAGGGTGGAGCCAACGAAGATGCGGCCGGTCTGTCCGGTGGTGAGGCGCCGGCCGTCGCCATCGACGATACGAACCTCGACGCCGAGCGGTGGGCGCCCTGCCGTCGCCGGATCGACCCGCAGGTCCTCAGGGGTGGCAATAGACGCCCAGCCGACCTCGGTCGAGCCGAAGAGGTTGTAGAGGTTGTCACCGAATTGGTCCATCCATCTGGTCGCCAGACCACCGGGGAGCGCCGAGCCGCTCGCTGCGGTCACCCGGAGCGAACCGAGCGCCTGACGTGATGGCAGTTTGGACACTTCCAGCATTCGTTGGGCCATGACCGGAACAATGACAAGTGCGTTGGCCTTCTGGTCGGCGAGATCAGCGAGAGCGACCTCGGGGTCGAAGCGGGGTCGCAGGACCATCGTCCACCCGAGGAGGGTGGCGAGGCCGAGGTGAGCGAAGCCCCAGGCGTGGAAGAGGGGAGCGGCGAGGACCACGGTGTCTCCGTCGCGGTAAGGGATGCGCTCGAGCATGGCTGCAGCTGTCTCAATGCCGGCCGACTGGGGTCGTGGCGCACCTTTGGGTGTGCCAGTGGTGCCTGACGTGAGGATCACCGTCCGTCCGGCCCGTAGCGGTCGAGGTGGCCGACCTTGTGACGGGGTCTGGTTGGCGATGTCGGTGAGCGTGGGGATGGTTCCGGGCACGGGGGCGTCGGGGTCGGCGACAACGGTGTCGAGGTGGAGCGAGCCATCTTTGTTGGTGACGAGCGGCAGGAACGAGGCGTCGCACACCATCAGGGACGCCCCTTCCCGGTCGAGCACCTCGCGCAGCTGCGGACCACCGAACCCGGTGTTGGCGAGCAACACGGTGCAGCCGGTCTTGGCCAACGCCGCCGTGGCCACGACGAAGCCCCGGTGGTTGCGACTCAGCAACGCCACCACGCTGGCCTCCGTGATCCCTCGAGTCGACAGTGCTCGGGCGAGGTCGTCGGACTGCCGGTCCACCTCAGCCCAGGTCATCGTCCCTGCCGGGTCGATGACACAGACGCGGTCGGGGTGGCGGGCGGCGGAGGCGGCGAAGCCTCCGGCGTAGGTGGGGCCCCAATGACGCAGGGCCCGTCCGGCTTCGATGAGACGCCGCGGGTCAACGGGCCGAAGCAGCCCACTCGTCGCCAACGCCCGACCGCCCGCCAGCACATCTGCGATTCGCCTCGCCGTATCACCACCGGGGAGTCGTTGGTCACTCATGGCCACAGCATGGCGCACCGGTATGGGGCCTGGCCACGCTCTGTGTCAGTGGCCTCGGGTCACCAGTCGAGATTGAGCGTGGTCCGCATCAGGGATTCGAACGCGGCGTCGTCGAGCGAATGCCAGGTGGGGATCACCATGGCGGCGTCATCGCCAACGGGGATGCGACGAGGTCCCGTCCCTCCGGCCAAGGCGTCGTCTATGGCAACGGCAATGACGTCGGCGACCACCTCGGGTCCAGGGGGCTCCGTCCCGCCGCGCAGGATGGCCGAGGACGCATCCCACTGGCGTCGCAACTCGTCATAAGGCGGGGTGTGATCGCCGTTGTGCACGATGTTGCCGAGAAAGTTGGTGGCAACGGCACCGGGCTCGATCACGATGGTGCGGATTCCGAACCGGGACATCTCGTAGTGCATCGAGTCTGACAGTGCCTCAACGGCATGCTTGGTGCCGGCGTAGAAGCCGTTGAGTGGGGCGGCCACCCGACCGGCGGCCGACGACACGTTGACGAATACGCCGTGGCCTCGGGTGCGCATCCGAGGAGCGAACGCCTGGACCATGCGCACCACCCCGAAGTAGTTGGTCTCGAACATCCGCCGGACCTCTTCGAGCGAGGCGAGTTCCACCGGCCCGGCCACCTCGTAGCCGGCGTTGTTCACGACGACGTCAATCTCTCCCGCCGAGGTCAGACTGTTACGCACCGACTCCTCGTCGGTGACATCGAGATGCAGGGTCGCCGCAATGGGGACCTCATCGGCGAGCCCGACGAGGGTCTGTGGATCACGGGCAGTGGCCACCACCTCGTGGCCCTGCTGGGCACAGCGCACTGCCGTCGCCCGTCCGATGCCAGTGGAACAGCCGGTGATCAAAATGCGTGCCACCTCGGCACGGTATCGCCCGGGGCATGGCGGTGCACCGTTGGGTGTGGGCGACGCTTTCGCCTAGGACCTTCGACCCTTTGTATTCGTTCCTTCCGGCGGTTCGCTGGGGTCATGGACGTTGACCCGTCGGTGCCGATCGCAGGGGAACCCATGGCTGAAACCGCAGCGTGGTGGTTGGCGGCACGCGCCGAGATGGATGGTCTCGGTGCGGGGGCAGGCCTCAACATCGCTCACGAATGTGTGGATCGCCATGCGGGCGACCCGTTGAGTGCGAACCGGGTGGCGCTGCGGGCGGTGAGTCGGGCGGGACGGCGGACCGATATGACCTATGCGGAACTCGCCGCCTCAACCTCGCGGTTCGCCAACCTTCTAGGTGAGCTCGGTGTGGCCCCCGGGGATTCGTTGTTCACACTCCTGGGCCGCGTGCCCGACCTCTACGTGTCGGTCCTCGGTGGCCTCAAGGCGCTCGTCGTCGTGTCCCCCCTCTTTGCTGCGTTCGGTCCCGAACCGATTCGCCAACGCCTCGAGTTGGGCGACGCCCGGGTGCTCGTCACCACCGAGGCCCTCTATCGACGACGCATTGAACCGATCCGTCATGAACTGTCGACCCTGCGTCACGTGTTGCTGAGCGGACCGGTGCGTGATCTGCCTCGCGGAACGATGCGACTCGACGAGGCGCTCAGCGGCGCCGCTCCCACTCACACCATCGCTCCGACCCGCCCCGACCACCCGTCGTTCATCCATTTCACCTCGGGTACCACGGGCACACCGAAAGGGGCGCTCCACGTGCACGAGGCAGTCGTGGCCCATCACGCCACGGCCGTGTTCTCTCTCGATCTGCGCGCCAGCGACACCTACTGGTGCACGGCCGATCCGGGGTGGGTGACGGGGACCTCCTATGGGATCGTCGGGCCGCTCAGTGTTGGAGCCACGGTGATCGTTGACGATGCCGGATTCGACCCGGTGCGTTGGTACGGGCTCATTGCCGAGGAGAAGATCGACGTCTGGTACACGGCACCGACGGCGTTGCGCATGTTGATGCGCGCCGGGCCCGAGGTCGCCGCTGCTCACGACCTGACCTCGTTGCGCCACGTGGCATCGGTCGGCGAACCGCTCAACGCCGAGGTGGTCCGTTGGGGTGCAGACGCTCTTGGCGTCGAGATTCATGACACCTGGTGGCAGACCGAGACCGGATCGATCATGGTGCACAACCCTCCTGATGTTGCGGTCGTGCCCGGTTCGATGGGCGTGGCCATTCCCGGCGTTGAGATCGGCGTCGTGCGTGAGGGTGAAGGGGAGCATTCACAACCGAGCCTCAGCGGTCCTGCGGAGGGACAGTTGGCGATCCGCACCCCGTGGCCGTCGATGTTTCGGGACTACGTCGGTGACCACCAGCGCTACGAGTCGTGTTTCGCCGACGGGTGGTACCTCTCGGGTGACCTTGTGCAGCGTGACGAGTCGGACCGACTGTGGTTCGTGGGACGTGCCGACGACGTCATCAAGTCCGCCGGGCACCTCGTGGGGCCGTTCGAAGTGGAGAGTGTGCTCATCGAACACCCTGCGGTGGCCGAGGCGGCCGTGATCGGTGTCCCTGACCCGGTGGCCGGGGAGCGCATCAAGGCCTTCGTGGTCCTGAACGCGGGTCACGCCCGGTCCGATCAATTGCTGATGGACCTCATGGCGTTGGCCCGGCGCCGTCTCGGGCCGGCTGTGGCTCCCCGGCAGATCACCGTGGTCGACGACTTGCCACACACCCGCAGCGGCAAGGTCATGCGGCGGCTCCTCAAGGCTCGTGAAACCGGCGAGGCCGAGGGCGACCTGTCCACGCTCGAGCCGCCGTCGGGTGGTGACCGTGACTGATGCCGTGGACCAGTACCGCTCGATGCTGCGCATCCGTCGATTCGAGGAGCGCTGTGTGGAGCTCTACAGCGCCCAGAAGATTCGCGGGTTCATGCACCTCGGTATTGGTCAGGAGGCCGTGGCGGTCGGCGTCATCGACGTTCTCGCCGACGGGGACCGGGTGGTCGGTACCTACCGGGATCACGCCCACGCTCTTGCCAAGGGGGTGCCGATGGGTCGGGTGATGGCCGAGATGTTCGGCATGTCCGAGGGTTGTAGTGGGGGCCGGGGCGGATCGATGCATCTGTTCGACATCGGTCACGGCCTCTTTGGTGGGAATGCCATCGTGGCCGGGGGCCTTCCCCTCGCCGTGGGTCTCGCTCTCGGCGACCACATGCGCCAGCGCAACCTCGTCACCGTGTGCTTCTTCGGTGACGGGGCGATGGCCGAAGGCGAGTTCCACGAGTCGGTCAACCTGGCGGCGCTGTGGCACCTGCCGGTCCTGTTCGTGTGTGAG
>JALRFT010000136.1 GCA_023261915.1 Acidimicrobiales bacterium
GCCCCGACCCCGGGTGGCGGTGGTGTCGACCGGCGACGAGCTCGTCGGCGACGGCCGACCGCTCGGTCCGGGACAGATCCGCGACTCCAACCGGCTGGGTCTGCTGGCGCTGTTGCGCACCTACGGGTATGAGACCGTCGACCTCGGGCTGGTGGCCGACGACGAAGCGGCCATCGAGGCCGACCTGGTGGACGAGATCGTGTCTGAACTCGACCGCCTGGAAACTGAGCTCGACATCGGGGTGTGCTCCAACGCCTTTGAGGGCTACGCCACCGTGCGCATCTACAACCTGTTGGCCCACGGCGACGTGTTCGCCAAGATCCCCGTCCATCCCAACGTCCTACCCGTGGTCGACCGGGTGCTCGACCCGGGTTGTCTGATCTCCAGCCTGTCGTCGATCGCCATCGGCCCCGGGGAGAAGGCCCAACCAATCCACGCTGACGACCAGTTGATCCCACTCGACAAACCGCATCGCCCCATCGTGTGCAACACCATGTGGGCCATCACGGACTTCACCGCCGACAACGGCGCCACCCGGCTGGTGCCCGGCTCCCACCTCGCCGACCATGACCCCAACCCCTTCGACCCGCACGAGACCATCGCGGCCGAGATGTCCAAGGGCAGCGTTTTGGTGTGGAACGGCAGCCTGTGGCACGGAGGCGGGGCCAACAGCACCGACCAACGGCGGGTCGGCATTGCCATGAATTACTGCGCCGGGTTCATCCGTCAGCAGGAGAACCAACAACTCGGTGTCCCCGCCAACCTCGTGGCCACCTTCCCCAAGCGACTCCAGACCCTCGTCGGCTACGGGGTCTACAACGGTCTCGTCGGTCACATCGACAAGCAGTCCCCCCGCTACCTGCTCGACGGCGACGGGGACCAGCGCATGATCTGGGACCTCTGAGGCCCCCAGCTCCACCGCGCTTGGGCATCGAGACGATCACGGAGCGGCGGAGATGCGGAGAGCACAGTCCCGTCCGGCCTCGCGACCGATGAACGACCACACCTCCAATTAGGTGGTGGGCTCAACCCGACGGTTCGTCACCATCTCCGGTTTGTGCGGTCGTGTTGGCACTCGCTGACTCGTCGACATCAGATGACACCCCGGTGGCCACGACGTGACCGTCGAGGTAGATCGATTCGTCGTCATCGTCTCGGCGGCGCAGACCCCGCACTGCCAGCACCACGACCACCGCAGCGATGGCCAACACACTGATCCAAATGTTGACCCGCAGGCCGAACACGACACTGGCAGGATCGACACGCAGTGATTCCACCCACAGACGCCCAGCGAAGTACCCCCCGATGTAGAGGGCGAACACGTTGCCCGGTCGCAACACCCGGCGACGGTCAATGGCGACGAGGACGACCACCAACGCCAGGTTCCACAACGCCTCGTAGAGGAACGTGGGGTGGAAGGTGGCGAACTCGGCGTAGGCACGGGGACGATTCGCCACGTCGATCTGCAGACCCCACGGCAGATCGGTGGGTCCACCGAAGAGTTCCTGGTTGAACCAATTGCCGAGCCGGCCGATGGCCTGAGCCAGGGGCAGCGCCGGCGCCACGACGTCGAGGGCGACGGGGAGTCGAACCCCTTTGCGGCGGGCCACGATCACCCCGGCGATGACTCCGGCGGCGATGCCGCCGGGGATGCCGAGACCGCCCTTCCAAATGGCGAGCGCCCCGAGGGGGTCATCGGGGAAGTACTTCTGCCAGTCAGTGACGACGTGGTAGAGGCGAGCGCCGATCAGCCCCGCTGGTACCGCCCACAGAGCGATGGTGACGACGTCCTCGGGGTCACCACCGCGCGCCGCCCAGCGACGCCGGGCGAACCACACAGCAATGAGGACCGCCATAGCAATGGCGAGTCCGTAGGCCCGAAGGTGCAACGGACCGATGACGATCTCGTTGCTCGACGGAGACGGGATGGACCCGACCACCGCCACCAACGAGGCGACCATCAGTGTGAGGCCAACTGTTCGGCCGAGAGATCCATCAGCGCGCCGGCTCCGGCGCTCACCTGGGCGGTGAGACCGTGCACCTGGGGCAGCCACTGGGTACAAAAGAACGAAGCAGTCGACAACTTGGCGGCGCCCTCGTCCCCACCAATGCTGACAGCGGCAAGAGCCTGACGGGCCATGAGCCAACCGGCCACAGCCAACGAGAACATGCGCAGCAGCGGGGTCGCGCCGGCGAGGGCGTCACGGGGGTCGGCGAGACCGTTGGTCATGGTCCACTCCACCGACGTGCGCACCGTCGCCAGCGCGTCGGCGAGCGCCGAGCGAATCTCGGCGAGTTCGGAGCCACCGGCGGCGAGTTCGGCGTCGATGGCGGCCATGGTGTCGAACAGTTCGAGCACGGCAGTCCCGCCGCGCAGACCGAGCTTGCGGCCCACGAGGTCCATGGCCTGGATGCCATTGGTGCCCTCGTAGATGGTGGTGATGCGGGCGTCGCGGTAGTGCTGGGGCACACCCGACTCCTCGATGAAGCCCATCCCACCCCAGATCTGGATGGCCAGCGACGTCACCTCGACGCCCATGTCGGTGCACCACGCCTTGGCCACGGGGATATTCCACAAACAAATAACGCAAAAGATACTCAATACCGCGCCGGTACCTCGAAATTGCTTTCCTTACCAAGGCGCCCTCCGTTTAGCCCAGAATCGAATGTTTAGCGCCTATATACAGCACCCCCTTTCTATTGTCATTTGTACGGTTTAACAGATATGCCGGTTCGTTCGCCGTTCGAAC
>JALRFT010000249.1 GCA_023261915.1 Acidimicrobiales bacterium
TTCGACCGGTCGGACCGAGCACCACGACCCGTCCACCGGTCATGTATTCACATGCGTGGTCGCCCACTCCTTCGACCACCGCCGTGGCGCCGGAGTTGCGCACGCAGAACCGTTCGCCGACCATGCCGCGCAGATGGATCGCGCCGCTCGTCGCGCCGTAACCGATCACGTTGCCAGCGATGACGTTCTCCTCGGCCACCAGATTCGAGTCCCGGTCGGGTCGAACGACGAGGCGTCCCCCGGAAAGACCCTTGCCGAGGTAGTCGTTGGCGTCCCCGGTGAGCCGGATGGTCATGCCCCGGGGCATGAACGCACCGAGGCTCTGGCCAGCCGACCCGTCGAGGTTGATCACGATGGTGTCATCGGGGAGGCCCTCGCCGCCGTGGCGCTTGGTCACCTCGTGACCGAGCATGGTGCCCACGGTCCGGTTGATGTTGCGCACCGTGTGGTCGAGTACGACCGGCTGGCCGGCGTCGAGTGCCGGTGCTGCCTCGGCGATGAGCTCCACGTCGAGCTTGTGGTCGAGGCCGTGGTCCTGGGAGGTGGTGCACCGACGGGCGGCACCGTCGGACAATGGTGGGAGGGCCAAGATGGGGGACAGGTCAAGTCCGGCGGCCTTCCAGTGGTCAACGGCCCGCTCGGTGTCGAGCAGCTCGACCTGACCGACCGCTTCGGCGATGCTGCGCAGTCCGAGACTGGCGAGCAGTTCGCGAACTTCAGTGGCGATGTACTCAAAGAACGTCTCCACGAACTCGGGCTTGCCGCTGAAACGTTCACGCAGCACCGGGTTCTGGGTGGCAACGCCCACCGGACAGGTATCGAGGTGGCAGACGCGCATCATCACGCAACCCGACACCACGAGCGGGGCGGTGGCGAATCCGAACTCCTCGGCGCCGAGAAGCGCAGCGATGACCACGTCGCGGCCGGTCTTCATCTGACCGTCGACCTGAACCACGATGCGGTCCCGCAGACCGTTGGCCAACAGTGTCTGCTGGGTCTCGGCCAGACCGAGCTCCCACGGTCCGCCGGCGTGCTTGAGCGACGTGAGCGGGCTGGCACCCGTGCCACCGTCGTTGCCGCTGATGAGTACCACGTCGGCGTGGGCCTTGGACACCCCGGCGGCCACGGTGCCCACCCCGACCTCGGCCACGAGTTTCACGTGCACCCGGGCGGACGGGTTCGAGTTCTTCAGGTCGTGGATGAGCTGGGCGAGATCCTCAATGGAGTAGATGTCGTGGTGCGGCGGCGGGGAGATGAGCCCCACGCCCGGCGTGGAGTGCCGGGTCTGGGCGATCCACGGGTACACCTTGTGGCCGGGCAACTGGCCACCTTCGCCTGGCTTGGCGCCCTGGGCCATCTTGATCTGCAGGTCGTCGGCGTTGGTCAGGTAGTGGCTGGTGACCCCGAACCGTCCCGAGGCGACCTGCTTGATGGCACTGCGCTTGGAGTCCCCGTTGGGTAGCGGCACGAAACGCTCGGGATCCTCGCCGCCCTCACCGGTG
>JALRFT010000274.1 GCA_023261915.1 Acidimicrobiales bacterium
AGCGAGGTAGTCGACGTCGTAACCAACACCGCGGGTTCCGTAGGAGCCGAGGTGCGAGAGGTCCTTGCGCACCTTGGCGGCGTTTACTCCGGCGAGCTCGGCCAGGCGCTCGGAGGAGATGGTGCTGACACCGTCTTCGGCGGCCTCGGCGAGGGTGCGCAGATACACCGGCAGTCGGGCCACGGTGGCCTCGGGAATCCTGCGGGAGGAAGCCATTCCGCCTCTGATCCTACCCTGCTCGTGCCGCCGTTCACAAAGTCACGAGCGGCCACCAACCGGGGATTCGGTACTCCCTCAGCGCAGATTCCGCCGGAGCATCTTGCCCGAGGGCGCCACGGGCAATTCCGCCACGAAGGTCACCTTGTCGGGGCACTTGTATCGAGCCAGCCGATCGGCGCACCAGCTGGCGATCTCGTTCTCATCGGTGGATCGACCCGGCTCGAGCACAACCCAGGCCTTGACGGCCTCACCCGAATAGGGGTGGGGCACCCCGACCACGGCCACGGCGGCTACGGCGGGATGCTCGGCGAGTACCTCTTCCACTTCGGCGGGATACACGTTGAAACCCGAGACGATGATGATGTCCTTGACCCGGTCCACCAGATAGAGATTCCCGTCATCGTCGACAATGCCGATATCGCCGGTGCGTAACCAGCCGTCAGGGCCGATGACTTCCGCAGTGGCCTCGGGGTCCTCCCAGTAGCCGGCAAAAACGTTGGGGCCCCGCACCCACAACTCGCCGGCGTCACCAATGAGCACGTCGTAACCGTCGGTGTCCACGAGACGAACCTCAACTCCCTGCAGGGGGGCACCGATCGAACCCCACGGAGCGTTCCCACCCGTGGCGGTGGTGACCACCGGCGAGGTTTCGGTCAGCCCGTACCCCTCGGTGATCCGAACCCCAAATCGATCGTCGAACAGTTGGGCTGTCTCCACCGGCAGCTTGGCGGCACCCGACGAGGCGATGCGCACGGTGGCGAAGGCGTCAGGCGGCAGGCCCGGCAGGCTCGCCCACGCCGTCCACATCGGTGGAGCGCCACCGACGATCGTCACCCGGTGCTGGGCAATGGCGTCAGCAGCCGACGACGGATCGAAGCGCTCGATCGGCACCAGGGTGCTCCCGGCAAATAGCGACAGGTTGAGCACCACGTTGAGGCCGAAAATGTGGCTGAAGGGCAACACACCGAGGGAGACGTCGGTCGGGTGCTGCCGCCGACCCTCCGAAGCCTGGATCTGCTCGAGGTTCGACAGGAGGTTGCCGTGGGTGATCATGGCCGCCCGGGGAGCGCCCGCAGTGCCGCTGGTGAAGATGAGTACCGCCAGATCATCGGCGCTGCGGTCCACGACCGGAACCGGTTCGTGCTTGCCGAGGTCATCGAGCGCCACGGCCCCGTCCACCCCGAGACCAGTGGTTTCGATGAGGAACTCAAGTGACGGGAGGGCCGAGCGATCGAGCCCGGCGACGGCTTTCACGGCGGTGGGCGACACCATCAGGGCCCTCGCTCCGACCATGGCGAGCTGCCGCTGCAACTCAGGGCTCGGGACCATGGGGTTGATCGGAACAACCACCAGACCGGCACCGAGCGCCGCCAGCCAGGTGATCACGAAGTACCAGTTGTTGCCACACACCATGGCGAACCGGTCACCAGGTTCGAGTCCGAGAGACTGAAACCCACTGCGGAGGGCCGCGACCTGTTGACGCAGCTCACCGTAGGTCGTTGGCTCCCCACGGCTCACGAGCGCCCGCGCTGAGTCCGGGTGCGGATCAATGATGGAAGCGAGATTCACGTCAACGTTCTCCTGGACTGCTCAGCCGGCGCTCACCGGGCCAGCACCACCAACTGCACGAAAGCCGCCCCGATGATCACCAACAGCAAGATGGCGAGGGCAATCGTCGTTCCCTGTCTCATGGCCGCCTCCCGGGGTCGCCAATGGACACACTGACACCGCCGGAGCTGCCGGAGGCGGCATCAACGGCCCGGAGGCGAACCTCGGCGCCAGCCACGAGACCCAACTCGCCCGCCGCCGACGCCCGGTCGACGACCACCGACACCAACCCGTAGGAATCGACCACCAACCCGACGCCACCGGTGGGCACCTCGGCATACGAGGCGGCCCGCTGGGCAACCCGGGTGACATCAGCGAAAGACAGTTCGACGGGCTCATCCGCTCCCACCAACGTGTCGATCTCGTCAGGGTCGACGTTGAGTTGCGCGTTGCCGTATCCATCGACCCACAGAACCTCAGCCACCAGCACCGACGGATCGGTGTCATCGACGTGAGCCACCGGGAGGATGCCCGGCAGGAGACCGGCAGGGTCGACGAGTGAGCCGAGCGACTCGAGTGGCACGCCACTGCAGAGCCACGCCGCCACCGGGGCAAAGACATCCCGGCCGGCGAAGGTCGGTCCCGGTGAGGGCAGGTGGTACTCGGCGTCGTCGAGCACCACGGCGCGGGTCGCGCCGCCGCACATCGCCACCGCTGGCGCCAAAAGGCCATTGTCCGGTCCCACGAGAACCGACTGGCCGTCCCCGACCTCCACGGCAACAGCCCGACGCGCCGTCCCGACACCCGGGTCAACGACCGCCAACACCACGCCGGGACACAGGTATTGCACCGAACGGGCGAGGACCAGGCCACCGGCCCGCACGTCGTGAGGAGCGACACCGTGGGTGAGGTCGACCACCTCCGCCTCGGGGGCGATGGAACGGATCACCGAGTGGACCACCCCGACGAATTCGTCGGTGTGGCCGTAATCGGACATGAACGTCACCGTGTCGTAGCGAAGTGGCATCGACCGCACGCTACCGGACAACGCTGCCGGGTTACCCGCCCCGGGGGCCACCCGCCCGAGAACCGAATCAGGGCTCAGTCGGCGCCAAGCTGGCGTGAGCGTTCCGTGGCAGCAGCCACCGCCTCGGCCACCACGGCTCGCACATCGTGTCCCTCAAACACGGCGAGGCCCGCCGCCGTCGTCCCGTGCGGTGAGGTGACGGCCTCACGATGCTCACCAGCGTCGGTGCCGTTGGCGCCGGACCGCCCAAGAATCTCTGCTGCGCCGGCGACGGTCTGGACCACCAAGGCCCCAGCCACGTCACGGGACAATCCTTGGGCGACGCCGGCGTCGATGAGCGCCTCTACGAGCAAGAACACATAGGCGGGACCCGAGCCGGAAAGTCCGGTGACGGCGTCGAGCAGGTCCTCCTCGACACGTACCGTCACGCCGACCGATCCGAGAATGGACTCGGCCCAGACGAGGTCGTCCTCACCGGCGTGGGTGCCCGCCGCCACCGCAGAGGCGCCGGCACCGACCTGAGCGGGGGTGTTGGGCATGGCCCGTACGACGGGGAGTGACGCCCCGGCAGCCGACTCCAGACGGCCGGTCGTCACCCCGGCGGCGATGGAGAGGATCCGCTCCACTCCGAGCCCGGCCAGATCGGCGCAGACCTCGGCGGCGTGTGCTGGCTTGACCGCCACCACCACGCCCCGTGCCGGCCCCGGCCGCTCACTGACCCGCACACCGGGGTAGCGGTTGCCCAGTATCCGGCGACGCTCGGTGTCAGGCTCGACGACACCGAGTTGCTGGGGCGTGGCCCAACCGGCATCGAGGAGTCCAGCCAATAGCGCCTCACCCATGCGGCCACCCCCGATGATCTGGAGTTCCACATCCGCCGGAGATTGGCCTGTGTCGGTCACGCCGCCAACCTACCCCTAACACCACCGAGCCATCGTGGCTCACACCTGAGTTGGTCGGGCTCGGAACCGGGCTCCGAACGCTGCCGTAGCCAGCGCAAGGAATCCGGCCAGCACGACACCGGCCGCGTAGGTGG
Organism: Acidimicrobiales bacterium; assembly: GCA_023261915.1. Lineage (GTDB taxonomy): Bacteria > Actinomycetota > Acidimicrobiia > Acidimicrobiales > Acidimicrobilacustridaceae > M30B73. The sequence goes on from JALRFT010000274.1 coordinate 3,831, forward strand.
GACCGAAACCGAAGGCAGCAACTGACGCGGCAGCGGCGAGCGGGCCGATGGTCTGGCCCAGGCGAATGAATCCCACCCACACCGCCACCACTGCGCCACGGGTCTCAGGGGCGGAGGAACTCGCCACCAGCTCCTGCAGTGTCGGTACCGTGCCGCCTTCACCGAGGCCGTGGATGAAGGCACCGAAGACAACGACGGCGAGCACGGGGATGAAACCCATGGTGGCGTACCCGACGGCGAACAACACTGCCCCCGCGACCAGGAGACGACGGGCACCGAAGCGCTCCCGAAACTTCCCCAGGTTGAGCGCCACCAGGGTCGCGCCTGCGGCGGGAGCGATGAACACGAGACCACGAAGTCCCACCCCGAGGCCGAAGCGCTGTTCAAGCATGAGGGGGAGAGCGGTGAGGATGAGCCCGAAGGTCAGGATGAAGAACACCATCCCAAAGGCGATGCAGCCGACCACCACCGGACTGCGCACCGCCGCCAGCGCACCCCTGATCTGACCCATCACCGATGGCGATTCCCCCCTCGGCACGTTGCGCACGTAGCGACCAACGGCGATGGCGGCGACGAGGGCGAGGGCGAAGGGTGCGAACGACCAACGCCACCCACCGAGAGCGGCAAGTCCTCCGCCGAGGGCAGGGATGACGGCCACCGACACGGTGAGGACCGCGGCGTTCCAGCCGATGACCCGGGCACGATCGGCGCCATCCCAGTTGTCGGCAATCAACACGACCCCGAGGTTGATGAGTCCCGCCGACCCGGCACCCTGAACGAATCGCAGGGCGACGAGAGCCTCGAACGTCGGGGCGAACGCCGAGGCGAGCCCGGCGAGGCCGAAAACGACGAGACAGGGCAGCAGGACGGTCCGCCGCCCAAACCGGTCGGCGAGCAGCCCGATGGCCGGGGCCACGACGATGCCGGGCAGCGTGGCAGCGGCAACGAGCAAACCGGCCGCGCCGTCCCCCCGGCCGAAGGCCGAGATGATGTCGGGCAGCGGAGCGTTGATGAGGGTGTTGGACAAGATCCCCGACACGGTGACGGAGAACACCACCCACAACGGTGGCCGCTGAATGCGTCGAAGGCCACCCGACCCGACCGACGCCGTCACCTCAAGTCAGCCCCGACGAATGCAGAACCCTGACGACATGGCCGCCGGGTGCCGGGACCGGTCAGGTAGATCCCTTCCCCGAAGGAGCCACCCGAACCGGTCGCCGGACTGGGAACGACGCTAGGGACACCTCCCCCCACCGACAACGCCGATGACCCATTCACGACGCGAAGACCATCGAGGGTGGCGGACCACTCACCCGACGAAGCGGGAGGCGTACCCGAGCCGCATCGCCGGCCGGAACGTGCGCTCGACCCATTCCCACAGCGTGCCGAGAATCCGGTCCAGTTCGCCTTCGTCGAGTTGCCCGAGAGCCAACTGTCCAGCGAGGTAGACAGCGTCCTCATCCCCGATATTGAAGGCCGCACCAAACACCTTGGCGTTGCGCCGCAACAACAGTTCGTACACCTCGGCCTGATTCTCTTCCGGCGCCGGCATCATGTACGTCTCGTAGTGCAGCGTGCGCTGGCCCAGCGTCCACCAGATGGTGAACACCTCTTTCTCCTCGCCCCGCAACCGCAGGTACCACCGGAACTCACCCGGTTCGCCGCGATCGAGTGCCGCCACCGTCGGGTTGTCCGCCAACTGACGTTCGAGCCATGCATCGATGAGCGCCTCGGCAGCCGCGAACTCGTCGTCGCTGGCCACCCGATCAGCCACGACAGCCGCCAACGAGTTCACAACCGCGAACGATCAGCATCGGACCGGTTCCCTCTGGGCGAGGTCGGTGTACAACCGCCGCAGACGCGCGGCTGCCGTCGGCCAGGTGTAGTTGCGCGCCCGCACGACCGCGGCCTCCGCCATGGCACGAGCACCCTCGGCGTCCTCGACAACCATGTCGATCTGCGCCG
>JALRFT010000314.1 GCA_023261915.1 Acidimicrobiales bacterium
GCGGCGGGGCAGAACTGGCTGTCCCAGCGTCAGGCCCCCGCCACCACCGGGGCGGTGGCGACCGGTGGCGTAGCCACCAATTCCGATGCCACAACAGGCGACCCTGTGCCGGCCATCCTCATCGGCATCGCTGTCGGGGTGGTCGCCGTGGGCGGAAGCGTGCTCCTCGCCGATCGACGCGCCCGTCGTAACCGTCCGGGGCCCGCAGACGTCGACCATGTCGTGGCCGGCCAGCCCGACGAGGAGTTCTGGTCCCGCTAGGTGATGTGGTTCAGGGGATCCCGATCACTTTGTGGGTCTGGACGCTGAGCCGCCAGCGGGGGTGGGCCAAGCAGTACGCAACGGCCGACTGGGTGTTGGCGTCACGCTCCGGACCGTCCATGGGTTGCACGAACCAGTGGCTGAACGCCAGGTGCTCGAACCGTTCCGGTTCGGCGCCCGTCTGGGGATAGACGACCTTGAGCTCGTCACCGGTGGTCACCACGAGATCAGCACCCGCCTTTGGACTGACGCACACCCAGTCGACGCCGTTGGGAACCTCGATGGTCCCGTTCGTCTCAATGGCGACCTCGAAACCGTGCTCGTGGAATGCAGCACACAACGCCGTGTCCAGCTGCAATAGCGGCTCGCCTCCGGTGCACACCACGAGTCTCTGGTCGTGACTGGCCCCGGTGACGGGCCACAGGTCGGCGATGTGCTGGGCGAGGTCCCCGGCAGTGGCGAAGGCGCCACCGCCAGGGCCGTCGATGCCGACGAAGTCGGTGTCACAGAACTGGCAGACGGCGTTAGCCCGGCTCTCCTCGCGGCCGTTCCACAGGTTGCACCCGCTGAACCGGCAGAACACCGCCACCCGACCGGTGTTGGCGCCCTCGCCCTGCAGCGTGGCGAATGCTTCCTTGATGCGATAGGTCACGGGTTGGGGGTGGCGTAGGGAGCGGGGTCGGTGAGGCCGGCGTCGGCGAACCCGGCGAGGCGAATCCGGCAGGCGTCACACGTCCCACACGCCCGGTCAGCGATCGGGTCGTAGCAGGAGAGCGTGCGGCCGTAGTCAACACCGAGGCGGACGCCGAGGCTGATGATCTCGGCCTTGGAGAGGTTGAGGAGTGGGGTGCGAAGGGTGATGTGTCGTCCCTCGGCGGCCGTGGCCCGGGTAGCCACGTCGACTACACCCTGGAAGGCGGCGATGAACTCGGGGCGGCAGTCGGGGTAGCCGGAGTAGTCGACGGCGTTCACGCCGATCCACACCTCAGAAGCGTCACGCACCTCGGCGAGACCGAGGGCGAGGGAGAGGAGCACGGTGTTGCGGGCGGGCACGTACGTGATGGGGATACCACTCTCGGGTGCTGTCGGTTCATGGGGGACGGCGCCGTCTCCGGTGAGGGCCGATCCCCCGATGGCCCCGAGGTCGACGCTGATAATCACGTGCTCGGCGCCTGCCTCGGCGGCGAGGGCCCGGGCGGCATCGAGCTCGACCTCGTGGCGTTGGCCGTAGGAGACCGAGAGCGCCGTGCACTGTCGGCCCTCACTGCGGGCGGCGGCGAGGCAGGTGGCCGAATCGAGGCCTCCGCTCAGGAGGACGATGGCCCGGGCCTGATCAATCGGTCCGGGTGTCATCGACGGTGACCCGATGACGCCCGATCCGCATGGTGAGTGGCGGCGAGTGGGCAGAAACCCTTGATTTCAGGCTGTTTGTGGGCCATGGGCAGAGGCTAGTGGCCACTGAGGGAGGGTCGCACCGGAGGGTTGTCACACCCCGTCTTCATCATGGGCTCCTCATGACCACTGCACAGCGCGTTTCCCCCTTCCCGTCCGTCCCACCCCTGCGCCGCCGGCGTCGGGCGGCTTCTGGCCCGTGTGTGACGCCCACTCGACCACCGGCTCGTGGGATTGATCGCCAGCGCCTGGCTGAGTTGATGGCTGCCATGGCCAACGGGGACCTCGCCGCTCCCTTTGACCTCCATCGCGAATTCAACGGGCCCTTGACAGCCGTGGTGCGACGACACCTGCGTCGACTCAACGTCCACGCCGTTCCCGAAGAGGATGTTCAGTCGCTCGCCATCGATGCCGCACTCTGCCTGGCCGACTGTGCTGGTGCCTGGAGCCCCGAGGGTGGGGCCATGCCGTGGCACTGGGCTCATGAACGAATCCGGGCCATGGTGCACCGGTGGGTCGGTCAGTTTGCCGATTCGTGGGAGCCCGACCGTCACGGAGGACATGTCGTCGATGCGACCGAGGCGTGGACGGGTGAGGACCCACCCATGCTCGAGGTGCTCGCCACGGTGGCCGACGAGGACCCGCTCGCCGCGTTGTTGCTGGAAGCGTTCAGCGTCGTTGGCAATCCTCGGGACTGCGAGTTGTTGCTGGCCTACACGGTGCAACGGCAGTCGGGTGACCCGTCGCCGGCGAATACCCTCAGTGCGCTCCACGGCCGTTCGCCGGAGGCCGTCCGCCAGGCGGTGTCGCGCACGCGGCGCGGTCTGATCCGGCTCGTTGCTGATGATCCGCATTACGCCCCGCTGACCGACATCCTGCTCGTGGCCTGAACGATCACCGTTGGTGGCGATTCCGGGCGTCGATGGCGGCCGGCACGTAGTAGCGATCGGTGTAGTCATCGATCATGCGGCCGGCATCGAGGAACGGGCACAACTCGGCCATGGCGGTGCGAACCATCTCGAGCCATCGGTGAGGCATCCCGCTGGCGTCACGGTCTGCGAACAGTGGCACCACCTGTTGCTCCAGCACACTGAAGGTGGCATTGCCGTCGATGGCGTCGCGTGAAGGATCGTCGGACTCATCGCTCGCCGACGCAATGACCCACCCGACGTTGGACCGATTGCACTCGTCCCACCAGCCGTCGCTCACCGAACAGTTGAGTCCGCCGTTGAATACCGCTTTCATCCCACTTGTCCCACACGCTTCCATGGGACGCACGGGAGTGTTCAGCCACACGTCGCAACCGGCGACGAGCGTGCGGGCCAGATCCATGTCGTAGTCCTCGACGAACACCACTCGGTCACTGATGTCGAGCCGCTCGGCCGCTCGCACCAGGTCGCCGATCAGCGCCTGTCCGGCGGGGTCGGCGGGATGGGCTTTGCCGGCGAACACGAACTGCACTGGTGAGGTGGCATCGCGCACGAGCCGGATGAGCCGGTCTTCGTCGCTGAGGAGCAGATCCGCTCGCTTGTAGGTGGCGAACCGGCGAGCGAAGCCGATGGTGAGTGCCTCGGGATCGAGGAGCGAATCGATTGGGGGCCCGGAGGTTCCGTTGCGTTCCCGGGCGGCGGCGAGCCGATGGCGGACGTCGTGGACGAGTGTGGTTCGCAGCGCCGAGCGGGTCGACCACAACTCCTCGTCGGGAATGGCCGTGGCCCCGTGCCACATTGGCGGATCAACGTCGGGCCAATGGGACCCGAGATGACGACGCCACACCGACACCATCTCGGGCGCCGTCCACGTCTCGGGATCCACACCGTTGGTCACCGCAGCAATCGGGACCTCAGCCGGGGCGAGTTCCGGCCAGACCGCTGCGAACATCGATCGACTGGTGGCGGCGTGGAGTTCGGCGACGGCATTGGTCGCCCCCGAGAGCCGCAGACTCATGACTGCCATGTTGAAGCTGGCGTTGGGCGGAGTCCCCGGCTCGTGACCGAGCGCCAGGAGCTCGTCGGTGGTGATCCCGAGATCCGCACACCATCGATCGAAGTGCTCGGTGATCAGTGACGTGTCGAAGCGGTCGATGCCGGCAGGCACGGGGGTGTGGGTGGTGAACAACGCCCCCCGCCGTACTGACGCAATGGCGTCGACCCAACAGAGACCGTCCTCAGTCATGGACTGCCGGATGCGTTCGAGGGCCGAGAATCCGGCGTGGCCCTCGTTGAGATGGAACACGTCGGGGCGGATCCCGAGGGCGGCGAGCATGCGCACTCCGCCGATGCCGAGAATCAGCTCTTGGTGGAGGCGGTGACGTTCGCCCCCGCGATAGAGACGGTCGGTGATGGTCCGATGTCGGGGGGCGTTGTCGTCGAGATCGGTGGTGAGCAGGTAGAGCGGAATCTGACCGACCTGGGCCCGTAGTGCTCCGACCCGGACCTCATCCCCGGCGATGTCGACGCTCACCCGGAGGTCGCGTACCGGTTCAAGACCAACCGATCGGGGATCGACGTCGTCGTCGGTGGCGTGCTGGTTGCCGAAGGCATCGACGTGTTGGGTGAAGTAGCCGTGGGTGTAGAAGAGCCCGACCCCCACGAGGGGCAGGCTCCGGCGCGAGGCGGCCTTGAGGTGGTCGCCGGCGAGTACTCCGAGACCGCCGGCGTACTGCGGCAGGTCGGCGGAGACTCCGAACTCGGGAGAGAGGTAGGCGATGGTGGCGCCGGGGGGCAGGGCCATGACAAGGCCGAACCTATCGGCGCCCTGCCGGGGTCACGCCGTGATGTTCAGATTTCGTGGCGGTCGACGACGTCGGCAAGGTCGGCGACGCTGTCGATGATGTGGGTATGGGGCGCTCCGGTGAGTGTGGCCCGGTCGTGGGCCCCGGTGAGTACACCGGCCACGATGCCGGCCCCGGCGTGGTGGCCGCACCACAGGTCACTGGTCGTGTCACCGACCACGGCCACCTGACGGACGTCATCAATGGCGAGTCGCAGCATCGCCGCCAGCACGAGATCGGGGGCGGGTCGTCCCCTGACCCCGGGCCCGGGTGCGAGGGCCGCATCAATGAGTTGCTGCCATCCGAGTCGCTCGATGATGCGTTGCTGGGTCTCGGCCGTGAACCCGGTGGTGAGACAGACCTTCACCCCACGCTCTCGCAGTGTGCCGATGGCCTCGGCTGCACCGGGGAGTGCGGCCACCTCGCCGTCGTCGATGCGGCGACGAATGGAGGCCTCAAACCCGGCGAGTGCCGCCTGCGCTCGGGTCTCATCGTCGAGGAGATGTCGGAACACGGTGATCTTCGACTGGCCCATGGTGTCGTGCACGTAACGGATGCGTTGGTCGTTGTCAGGGTCATCGGCTCCGATACCGACGGCGACGAGGGCGTCAAGGAAGGCTCCATCGACGAGACCCCCGTCAGTCACGGTGGTGCCAGCCATGTCGAGTACGGCGAGGGTGATGCCAGTCATCGGGCAGCCACCACGGGGTCGGGAGTGGTGACGCCAAGATGATCAGAGAAGGTCTGCTCTGCAATGGCCGGGGAGAGCGTCATACCCCGTCCACCCGGGCCGGTCACGACCCACACGTCATCGAGCGGCTGGTCCCGCCAGCAGATGCCGCCGTCGGCGACCTGGGAGTACACACCAGTCCATCGCCGAACGATGGGAGGAAGGGGTCGACCGAGGATGGTCTCGATGCGTGTTGCCAGTTCTGTGTAGGGCCTCTCATCGCAGGCGAAGTCGAACGGCTCCTCGTAGTGGTGGGTGTCGCCAATGGTGAGTTCACCGCCGGCCCGCTGGGAGACGAGGAGTTGGAGGGCGAACCGGTCCACGATCTCCGCCGGCGGTTCAAGGTTGGCCCGGGCGGGAACGTCAAACCCGGGGTAGTAGCGCAGGGAGTCACCGTCGGCGACCGAGGTCGTGAGTCTCTCGGGCAGCGGTGCTGTCTGCATCATCTGGAGCATGACCCGCCGCACCGGTGCCCCGGCGAGCAGATCGGCGAGTGGTCCGGCGTGGTGTTCAGCTCCCGGGCACACGACCACCAGATCTCCGCGGTGGTGGGCCCCGCTGTGGTCAGTGACCACGCCTGAGGCAATCTCGGTCACCGTGCGTCCGCCGAAGAACTCATAGGTCGGACCACCCTCCACCGATTGCTCGGTGAGGTGACGGCGCAGCGCACCGAGGGCATGCCCCGGCTCGACCACGGCATCGGCCCGACACCACAGGGCCCCAAGGAAGGTGCCGCCGAGAGCCGGGTTGACCCGTCGAGTGGCCTCGGCATCGAGCAGTTCGACCTGACGATCGTTGGCATCGGAACGTTCCACGACCTCGGTGAGCACGGCGAGCTCGTCGGGGCGGTGGACGACCGTCAGTGACCCGTCGGGGCGAAAACCGACGCCGGGGGCATCGACGGCGAACGCTTCCCACAGGTGGCGGGCACGAAGGGCCAGATCGAGTTCCTCACCGGCGGCTCGGCCACTGACCCACACCAGGCCGAAGTTGCGCACGGTCGCCGACCGCGGCTCGGAGTCGCGCTCGAGGTGGGTGACGTCCCAACCGCAACGCTGCGCCCACACGGCGTGCATGGTGCCGAGAATGCCGGCTCCGACGATGACGACCCGGGGACGGATCGGCATCAGTTGGCGGTGGCGGCGCCGCCCCCGGTGATCGTGGCGAGCGCCTCGGCCTGGTGGGCGGTGGCCTTGAACTGCGACGAGAATCGCTTGCGCACCACACCCTCGGGGTCGATCACGAACGTGACCCTACCGGGGATGAGTCCGAGGGTCCGGCCGATGCCCCATTGCTTGCGCACCGACCCACCACCGTCGCTCAAGAGAGTGAAGGGGAGGTTGTGCTTGGCCGCGAACGCCCGGTGGGACTCGGGGGAGTCGGAACTGATGCCGACCACCGTGGCGCCGGCATCGACGAAGTCCTCGTAGTTGTCGCGGAAGGCACAGGACTCGGCGGTGCAACCCGGTGTGTCGTCCTTTGGGTAGAAGTACACAACCACCCAGCCGCCACGCAGCGTCGAGAGGGTGACGGGTGTGCCGTCGGCGTCGGGGAGAGTGAAGTCGGTGGCCGGCTGGCCTTCGGAGAGAGCGGCGGGTGCCATGGGAGAGACCTCGTGGAGCGGTGGGATGTTTGGTGT
>JALRFT010000323.1 GCA_023261915.1 Acidimicrobiales bacterium
CGCCACCCGGCGGGGCGAAGCTCTCAGGTCCACCGACAGCGGGGGCACCCAGGACCTCGCGTCCTGCTGCCACCGACGCTGTCGAGGAAGGACCACCCGTGACCGAGACCCGCTCCCCCGCTCACCCGCCGATCGCCTCGCCCTCCGCCGACGGCGGCTTCGCCACCCGGCACATCGGCCCCCGCTCTGAGGACGTGACGGAGATGCTCGGCGTCGTCGGTGCCCTCAGTCTCAATGAACTCGTGGATCGGATCGTTCCCCCGAACATCCGCAGTACTGCTCCCCTGGCTCTCGGCCTGCCGCTGACTGAGTCCGAAGCCCTGGCGCGCCTCGAGGATCTCGCCGGACAGAACAAAGTGCTCACGAGCCTGATCGGGCTGGGCTACCACGACACCGTCACGCCTCCGGTGATTGCCCGCAACGTTCTCGAGGACCCCGCTTGGTACACGGCGTACACCCCCTACCAGCCCGAGATCGCCCAAGGCCGACTCGAAGCGCTGGTGAACTTCCAGACGATGATCGCTGATCTCACCGGGCTGGAGATCGCCAACGCCTCGCTTCTCGACGAGCCGACGGCCGCAGCCGAGGCACTCGCAATGTGTCACCGCGTCGTCTCAGACGGCCGAAATGTGGTCGTCGTGGACTCACGATGCCATCCCCAGACTGTCGCCGTTGTTCGGACGCGTCTTGAATCAATCGGTGTCGAGGTTTTGGTTGGCGATGCCCCGGCGCTACTCGGTGCGGTCGGGGAAAACCTCATTGCCGTTTTGGTCCAGTACCCCGACACCGTTGGTGGTGTGAATGACTACCGGACACTGGCCGGGGACGTCCACGCCGTCGGTGGGATGGTTGTCGCTGCCACCGATCTGCTCGCACTCTGTGTTCTAACCCCTCCCGGCGAATGGGGTGCCGATGTGGCAGTCGGCTCTGCCCAGCGCTTCGGCGTCCCAATGTGGTTTGGCGGACCTCATGCCGGATTCCTCGCCACCGCGGAGGCGAACAAGCGCGTGCTCCCGGGGCGGCTCGTCGGTGTCTCCGTCGATTCCGCCGGCCGCCCGGCCTACCGCCTTGCCCTTCAGACCCGAGAACAGCACATCCGTCGCGAGCGGGCGACCTCCAACATCTGTACCGCCCAGGTTCTACTGGCAGTGGTTGCAGGTCTCTATGCCTGCTGGCACGGCCCCGAAGGACTCCGACGTATCGCCCTGCGGGTGAATCACCTCGCAGGCACGTTCGCCACCGCGCTGGTTGATGCCGGAGTGGAGCTCGTCACGACTTCGTGGTTCGACACGGTCACGGCAAGGGTCTCCAACGCCGACGAGGTACTCGCTGCCGGGGTCACCCGGGGACTGAACTTCCGGAAGGTGGACGCAACGACGGTCGGTGTGAGCTTCGACGAGACCAGTACCCCCGCTGTGGTGGCCGCAGCCTTGGAATCATTCGGGGTCGATGGGGCGCAGCTCGGGGCGCTAGGTGCGACGACCGCTCCGCTTGGCTCCGTGCCGCCCGAACTCGTGCGAACCAGCGACTACCTGACCCACCCCGTGTTTTCCTCGCACCATTCCGAGACAGAGATGCTTCGGTACCTTCGGCAACTTTCGGATCGCGACGTGGCGCTTGACCGCTCCATGATTCCTCTGGGTTCGTGCACCATGAAGTTGAACGCTACCGCTGAGATGCAGCCCATCTCGTGGCCGGAATTTGCCCGCATGCATCCGTTCGCTCCCCTCGATCAGGCGCAGGGTTACCTCCGGATGATTCGTGAGGTTGAGGCCACCCTGGCAGAGGTCACCGGCTATGACGCAGTGAGCGTCCAGCCCAACGCCGGCAGTCAGGGTGAGTACGCGGGACTGCTGGCCATCGCGGGATGGCATCGCCACAACGGTGATCAACATCGAGACGTGTGTCTGATTCCCTCCTCCGCTCACGGCACCAACGCTGCCAGCGCCGCCATGGCGGGGATGCGGGTGGTAGTGATTGCCTGCGACGACGAGGGCAACGTGGATGTGGATGATCTGGGAGGAAAGATCGCCGAACACGCTGGCGAACTCTCGTGTCTGATGGTGACCTACCCCTCAACTCATGGAGTGTTCGAGGAGCGCATTGCCGAGATTTGCGCCATGGTCCACGAGGCGGGTGGGCAGGTCTACATGGACGGCGCCAACCTCAACGCGCTGGTCGGGGTAGCTCGACCGGGCCACTTCGGCGCCGATTGCGGTCACCTGAACCTTCACAAGACCTTCTGCATCCCCCATGGTGGCGGGGGCCCGGGAGTGGGGCCCGTTGGTGTTCGCTCCCACCTGGCACCATTCCTGCCCTCCTCCCCTCTTGTCGCTGAGGCTGGTCCGGTCCCGGGTGTGGGTGCCATCTCCGGTGCGCCCTGGGGGTCGGCGGGGATCCTGCCGATCCCGTGGATGTACATGACCATGATGGGCGCCGAGGGACTCACCAGCGCCACGGCCCACGCTCTCTTGGCCGCCAACTACGTGGCCCAGCGACTCAGTGACCACTACCCCATTCTGTACACCGGTCGCGACGGCCTGATCGCCCATGAGTGCATCCTCGATCTTCGGGGCATCACTCGGGACACGGGGGTTACCGTCGATGACGTGGCCAAGCGACTGGTCGATTACGGATTCCACGCCCCCACAATGTCGTTTCCGGTCGCAGGCACGCTGATGGTGGAACCAACCGAATCCGAACCCCTAGCGGAGATCGACCGGTTCTGCGACGCCATGATTGCCATCCGTCGAGAGATTGACCAGGTCGCCGGCGGGGTCTGGCCTGCTGAGGACAATCCGCTTTGCAACGCTCCCCACACCGCTGAGGATGTCACCAGTGATGAATGGTCACACCCCTACCCAAGAAGTCTCGCTGCCTATCCCGTCGCAGGGTTGCGACGGACGAAGTACTGGCCACCGGTCAGCCGCATCGACGGCGCCTTCGGCGACAGGAACCTCGTGTGCTCCTGTCCACCTATCGAAGCCTTCGCCGAGCACTGAACTCAGGGGACGAAGGGAGGAACGACCACCTTCACGGCCCGCTCAGGTCCGCGTCCACTGAGTGTGAGCGTCGATCCCTCTTCGGCCCCTCCGGTAATGAAGGCAAGCGCGATTCCGACCCCAAGGGCGGGTGAGAAGTTTCCCGAGGTGACTTCACCGGCCACGATGCCGTCCCGCAGGACGGTGTCTCCTTGGCGGGGTGGACGACGGTCGGCGGCAACGAGGCCGACGAGCTGACGACTCGGGCCGCGGTCGCGCTCCTCTTCGAGGGCCGACCGGCCACGGAAGTCACCTTTGTCCCAGCGGACGACCCATCCAAGGCCCGCCTGCAGGGAAGTGATTCCTTCACCGAGTTCATGTCCGTGGAGCGGAAGCCCGGCCTCAAGCCGGAGCGTGTCGCGGGCACCGAGGCCCGCAGGGGTGATGCCCGCCGCGGTGAGGGTCTCCCACAGAATCGCTGCGTCCTCGGCCGGGACGGCGATCTCGACACCATCCTCGCCGGTGTAACCGGTGCCGGCCACGACACACGACACTCCCGCGACCGAGACATCCACAACGGCGAATCGGCTGACCGCGGCAGCCTCGGGTGAAATCGTGGCGAGGCGGCGGCGAGCGTCGGGACCCTGGACGGCAAGAATGGCCCGGCTCGAGGTCACATCGGAAATGGTGACCCTCTCCTCACCAAGGTTCGCTGCCTCCTCGGCGAGCGCCGAGGTCACCCCGTCGGTATTGGACGCATTCGGCATGACATCGAGGGCCCCGTCCCGTCGCCACCACACAATGATGTCGTCGGTCACTGACGCGTCTGCGGGGTTGAGGAGATGGGTGTACTGCGCCCGACCGGGACCAATCCGGCCGAGATCATTGGTGAACGCCCGCTGGCAGACCTCCACCGCACCTTCGCCCTCAACACGAACGGTGCCGAGATGACTCACGTCAAAGACCACCGCTCCGTCCCGGCAGGCCCGATGCTCGGCCAACGTGCCGTCTCCATAGGAAAGGGGCATCTCCCACCCCCCAAACGGGACCATACGGGCGCCGAGGGAGCGATGGACTGCGTCGAGGGGTGAGTGTCGGTCGGTCACGCCGCTGGGGTCAGTTCCCTGCAGCCTGGGCCGCTACCTGCTCGCCCGTGCCTGACTCGGCGACGGTCCCAGACGGCCGGAACTGCAGTATGGCGGCATCGAGGTCGCTCTTGACCGAGCCCATGGGCAGGATGTTGAGCACGCCCTGACCCTTGTGAAGGAGGTCAACCAGCTCCCCGTCAGACTGCACCAGCACCGAACGGGTGCCCTGGATGACGAGGTTGGCCGAGGCGATATCGCCACCGAGGTGGTCACGGAGGTACTTGAAGACTTGCCGGACGGACTCCAGACGGATCCCGGCATCCAGAAGCGTCTTGATGGTCCTCAATTCGAGGAGATCCCGATAGGAGTACATCCGGCGGGTTCCGCTGCCGCTGGCGTCGCGCAGCGTCGGACGGACCAGATCAGTTCGGGCCCAATAGTCGAGCTGTCGATAAGTGATGCCAACGATCTCCGCTGCACGGTGACCCGAGTAGCCGGTGATTGAGTTGCTCGTCTCGTCAGACACTTCTTTCAACCTCCTGGGCCGCCCTCCGGCGGCAAGTCGAAACACAACGGCGGAATTACGCCGGTGTGACCGGGGGACGAGACAGTACCGGGTGCCGCGCGCGGCGTCAATGGTCGCCTGATCCCCCTTCCGGGGCCTCAGGAGGCGAAATCCTCGGGATTCACACCCTCGATGAATTCCCGGAACTCGTCGAGGACCTCATTCGCCGCTTCCTCATCGTCGGGAATTGCCGCCGCTGCCTCGTCCAGAACCGCCTCCGCCGCGTGAATGGGAGCCCCATGGTAAACCAAACATATTTTGTTGCATATACTGGTCCAATTGATTCCACCCAAATTTCGGCCAATCTGACCAGTCGTAGTCACGAAGGAGTGTGCCA
>JALRFT010000069.1 GCA_023261915.1 Acidimicrobiales bacterium
GGCGAGGGACAACTCGTTGTACTGCGCCTCAAACATCAGGTGCAGCGTCTGGAACATCGGACCGGTGACGTTCCAGTGGTAGTTGTGGGTCTTGAGATACAACGTGTAGGTATCGGCGAGCAGGCGGGACAAGCCTTCGGCTATAGCCAGTCGCTGCGGCTCATCAATTCCAATGTCGATACTGACGTCGCTCATGATGCCTCCTTTGTCACTGCCAAGGCTACCGACCGGAGGCCCCGAAGTGACGGGTCAGCGACGACCCTTGGCCGGGGACGACGGACCACCGGCTCGTGATCGACGACCCGACGGAGCGCCACCTTGGCGTTGGGATGGCCCTGAGGAACGACGGCGACCAGGAGTCTGCGCTCCCTCTCGACGCGGCCCGCCAGCAGCTTGTTGTGGACGCCCGGGACGACCGGGGCCCTTGCGGGGCCGATCGCCACCACCCGCTGATTTGGGACCGTCGTCTCGGGAGCGTTCCCCTGAACCGGCAGCGGGACGCTGCCGACGTTGCGGCGCACCCCCGGCGGCATCGTCACGGCGATCACGGCGGCCTGCACTGCGAGGGCCACCTGAACGGCTCCCCTCGGATCGCCTCGGCCCCCGCTCCCGCGACTGCGGTCGTGACGGGCGCGACGACTTCGGCGTCGGCTCATCCATTCGCAGCGTGACCCGTTCACCCTCGGGGCCAACGAGCTCACGGACGAGAGCGTTACCGGGCTCCACCACCGTGGTGATCGGAGTGATCCCTGCGGCGCGGGCGAGTTGCTTCACGTCCCGTCGCTGGCTCGGGAGCATCACGGTGACCACGATGCCCTCGGCACCCGCACGAGCGGTCCGGCCGGACCGGTGCAGATATGCCTTGTGCTCCGCCGGAGGGTCGACGTGCACGACCAGGCCGATGTCGTCGACGTGAATCCCTCGGGCGGCGATGTCGGTGGCCACGAGGACCCGGGCGCGATCGCCGCTGAAGGCTGCCAGATTGCGGGACCGGGCGGCCTGGGACAGGTTGCCATGGAGTTCCACCGAAGGAATGCCACTGCGATTCAACTGGGTGGCGAGCTTCTTGGCGCCGTACTTCGTTCGGGTGAACAGCAGCGCACGGCCCGAACCCGAAGCCAGTTCACGGATCACAGCCGCCTTGTCTCCGGGTGAGACCTCCATCACGTGGTGGACCATGGCCGGCACCTCAGAGCTCGCCGAATCGACGGCGTGGGTGACCGGGTCAGAGAGGTACCGCCGCACGAGGGCGTCCACGTCGTTATCCAGAGTGGCAGAGAACAACAGTCGCTGACCGTCACCAGGTGTCTGGTCGAGCAGACGTCGGACTGCGGGCAGGAACCCGAGGTCGGCAAGATGGTCGGCCTCGTCGAGCACGGTGATCTCAACGGCGTCGAGACGGCAGTGACCCTGTTCGATCAGGTCCTCAAGGCGACCGGGTGTCGCCACGACGACGTCAACGCCCTTGTGGAGCGCGGAGACCTGTGGTTGCTGGCTGACACCGCCGTAGATCAGCACGACCCGCTGGCCACGGGCTCGACACAGCGGCACCAGCGTGTCCGCCACCTGCACGGCGAGTTCGCGCGTCGGGACGAGGATCAGACCTCGGGGCCGACGGGGTCGACGCTCTGAGTCGCTCACGGCGAGACGGCACACCACCGGAAGCGAGAACGCCACGGTCTTCCCTGAACCGGTTCGACCACGACCGAGCAGGTCGCGTCCAGCGAGTGCGTCGGGAAGGGTGGAGGCCTGAATGGGGAACGGCGTGGTGATTCCGCGCTGAGCGAGAACCTCGACAAGTCGAGGCGGGACATTGAGGTCGGCAAACGATGCCGGGGCGGCCGCAGTCGCAGCCGAAACAGGGGGGGTCATGAGGTTCCTTCGAATGATCAGTGGCCGCCGGTGAGGCTGGGCCACCCGCTCCTAGGAGCGAAGAACCTCAACATGGTCAGACACTTTCTGACCCTTCACACACGACCGCACAGCGACACGGTGCCGCTAGCGCCCCGACATTGTTACACAGGCCAGCCCAAAACGAAACCTCACGGCACCAATACCCCAACGGCGACTGAGCCAGTCGTCACGTCGAACGGCGCTGGGCCAGACGTTCGAGGTAGCGACGTCGGGCCTCGGCACCCTCCTCATCAGCGAACCCCGCCCACAGTCCTTCGGCGTCGCCCCAACTCCCGCCGGTGTGCACCATGGCTTCGGCCACAGCATTGGTGTGGGCCTTGGTGGCGAGCAAGGCGAACTTCGGCTTGTCCACCAGCGTGGCGACGAGATCATCAACGGCGCGGTCGAGTTCACCGGGGTCGATGACCTGATTCACGAAGCCCATCGAGCAGGCTTCGGCAGCGTCGAAGGGTCGACACGTCATGACGAGTTCTTTGGTGCGTGCCGGGCCGAGTTCGCGCACGAGACGGGGGATGCCTCCCCATGCCAGGGGAATTCCTAGATCCACCTCAGGGATGAGGAAGCGGGAGTCCGTCGATGCGACCCGAAGATCACAGGCCGACGCCAGTACAACCCCTCCCCCGACGCACCAGCCATGGATCCGCACGACCGAGACGGCTGACATCTGCTCAAGCGCCCGTGCCGTGCGCCAGCCCTGGTCCCGATCCCGCCGGGACACCTGACCACCAAATCCTGAGACGTCGGCCCCTGCGCAGAACGAAGTGCCCTGACCTCGGACGACAACGACCTTCACTTCGGGAAGGTCGTCCATCCGAATAGCGGCGTCCTCGATCTCGGCAAGCATGGTGGACGAGAGAGCATTCAGTGATGAAGGACGGGCGAGTTCAAGCGTGGCGACCGACCCATGCAGCTCGACACTGATGGTGTCATAGGAACCTGGACCAGTAGTGGGTGTCGCCATGGCGAGACGCTACCGCTCCCGGCCGTGCACCCCCTCTGGGCCCAGCCATCGTCCCGTTAGCCTCTGGATATGGACACCCACCCGGTCCCAGCAGCGTTCATCGGCCACGGCAGCCCAATGAACGCCATCGAACAGAACCGGTGGACGACCTCCTGGTCGGCACTGGGATCGACGCTTCCCCCGTTGCGCGGTGTGCTCGCCATCTCCGCCCACTGGTTCATCGGGACCACGGCAGTGACTGCCATGGCCGAACCCCGGACCATTCATGACTTTCACGGATTCCCTCCCGAGCTGAGCAGGTTCAGCTATCCGGCACCCGGGGATCCGTCACTCGCCCAGCAGGTTGCCGATCTGCTCGACACCGCCGAGGTCTCCCTCGATCTCGGCGCGTGGGGCCTCGACCATGGGACCTGGTCGGTGCTCGCCCACCTGCTACCTGCTGCCAACGTGCCCGTCGTGCAGTTGTCCGTCAACCGGAATCTCACCGTGAGAGAACACGTGGAACTGGGTCGCAGGCTGGCTCCGCTTCGCACCCAGGGAATCCTCGTGCTCGGCAGCGGCAACGTGGTGCACAACCTCGGGATCATGGATTGGGCCCGTCCCGACGGTGCCGATGAGTGGGCAGAGCGATTCGACGCAGCGTCCCGACACGCCGTGGAACAGGCCGACGGGATGACCGAGGCGTTCTGCTCACTCGTTGACCATCCCGACGCCCCACTCGCCGTACCGACCCCCGAGCATTTCCTGCCGCTGGGGTACCTCGTGGGGCTGGCGTCGTCGGCCGAAGGATCGTTGCGCCCGATCACCGAAGGCATCGTGTTCGGATCAATATCGATGTCCTCATGGGTCCTCGACTGACCGGTGCGAATCGCCGCCCGTGAGGCAGCCCCCCTACGATTCGGTGGTGTGAGCGAGAACACGTCCAACTCAGAGCGTGACGATGGGCTGACGTGGCAGGAGGTCGTGGCCGCAGCCGAACAGGCCGAGCTCGTCACCCGGCCCGATGAGACGCCCGCTGAGGTGCGAAGCCACCTCGTGATCAGAGTGGCCCGCATGTCTCTGGCCTCAGCCATTCTGCTCGCCGGCGTCGCCATGCTGGCGCTTCCTGGGCCGGGGTGGCTGGTCATTGCCGCTGGTCTGGCACTACTCGCCCGCGATGTCGCCTGGGCCGAACGTCTGCTCGTCGGGGTACGCCGTCGCATCCCGGGAGCCAAACCCGACGGCAGCCTTCCTCGTGGGGTGTGGGTCACCATCGTGGTGATGGCATTGGCCGGGGTGGCACTCAGCATCTGGTTCGTGGTGCGATAGCCGTCGCCGACGTGGTGGACTGAACACATGGCCAACAACGTTCTTGGAACTCCGCTGGAGACTTGCAGTACCGACCCCCTCACCGGCTTCTACCGGGATGGATGCTGTTCCACCGGAGGAGACGATGCCGGCGTCCACGTCGTGTGCTCACGGGTAACCGCCGAATTCTTGGCGTTCTCCCAGGCGGCCGGCAACGACCTCAGTACGCCCCGACCCGAATTCGGGTTCCCGGGACTTCAGCCCGGCGATCAGTGGTGCCTGTGTGCATCCCGTTGGGCGGAGGCCCTCGAAGCCGGCGTCGCCCCGCCAGTGGTCCTGACAGCAACGCACGCCCGGGCGCTTGAGTGGTGCTCACTTGACGATCTGCGGGCCCACGCCATCGACTGAGGTCACCGGTATCGCGCGCACACGACCTAGTCACCGCCGAGCGACGGCGGTGTCTCCCCCGCCGCTGCCAGACGCTGTCGATCAAGGCGGGTCGTCACCATCACTGCAGCGCCCACACCAATCACGCTCACTGCTGCGATGACCTGCACCACGCCCAGTGAGGCACTCCCGGTCGCTTCCACGATGGAGTAACCGAGGTAGACCGCGTAGAGCGCGAGCAGCGCCACACCCTCCCAGCGGTGGATGGCCATGCGCGTCCGGAAGATCCCAAGGGCCAGCAGCGACACGACGATCAGGCCCGGCAGCTGGAAGTTCAACGCCTGACTCGACACTGGAACGCCAATGGGTGAGAGCAATGCCGACAGTCCGAGGACCCCGAGCAGGTTGAACAGGTTCGAACCCACCACATTGCCCACGGCGATGTCGCCCTCACGCCGGTAGGCAGCAACAAGCGAGGTCGCCAACTCGGGTAGGGAGGTGCCGATGGCCACGATCGTGACGCCGACGAGCAACTCCGACATCCCAAGATCGGTAGCGATGTCAACAGCACCGTTCACCAGCCAGCGGGACCCGAGCACCAACAGGGCCAGACCCGCCGCCACGAGGACCACGTTGACCGACCAGTGCCACGACCGGCCGGAGGACACCTCCGCCTCGTACTCAGCCTCGACTTCTTCGGACTCACCACCGCGACGCTCAACGAGGATCGCCCACACGGTGTAGGCAACGAGGCCGATGATGAGAAGGGCACCCTCCCAGCGCGCGATCTCTCCGCCGAGGGCAACCACGAACACCAGCGCCGAGACCCCCACCAACAGCGGCAGTTCACGCCGCACCAGTTTCTGGCGAACGAGCAGGACCGATATCAGGGCCGAGACGCCCAGCACCCCGAGCATGTTGAACTGGTTGCTGCCCGTCACATTTCCCATGGCCAACTCGGTCTGCCCGTCGAGCGCCGCCTGGGCGCCCACGGCAAGTTCAGGGGTGCTGGTGCCAAAGGCCACCACCGTGAGACCGATGATCAACGGTGAGATCCCGAGCGCCGTGGCCAGCCTGCTGGCACCACGCACCAACGCCTCAGCTCCAGCGACGAGAAGCACGAGCCCAGCGGCAATCGCTACTGCAGAACCTAGGCTCACGATCGATCCTCTTCCCTTCGCCGGGCGCACGCCCCCGACACAGCCTCAGACGGCATGTCGATTCAGGCCTTGACTATCGCAGCCCTGAAGGCCTCCACGAGGGATCGGGCGCTCACGGGGACCACACCGACGCGGCTGGCGAGCGCGGTGAGGAGACCGGCGGGAGCATGGGATCCGAGGGCCGTCGCCACCGCCTCGGCATCGGGTGCCGCCGTGTAGAGGACCGACTGAAATCGTGCCCCACTGCGGGTCCGTCGTTGAGAGATGCCGACGAGTTTGCTGCCGCCGACCACCACTTCGCCGGGGGCTCGACCGACGAAGCACGCCGCCTTGGCCAGAGGATCGCGGTCCGCGCTCGCCCGGTACACCTCGCCGTCGACGCCACAGGCTCCCAAGGCCTCGACCCACACCGCACCAAGCCAGAGCGCCGACCGGGAAACATCTTCCTCCCAGAGGGGGTCGTCACGGGGCACAACCACATCGATCCACAGCGACGTGTCCGGCGACAGGTACACCGCCCCACCTCCGGATCGGCGACGGGTCACTTCAACAGTCTGACCATCCACAGGGGACATCGACTGCTGTGCCGAGCCGAGGACGACGGCGGGGGCGGTGACGGTGAGACGCCACCACGAACGGGATGGAGCGGCGAGGAGGTCGAGTCCGTGGAGGTATTCGGCCGTACCGGACTGCTCGTGCGCCCCCCATGGCCGGGTGGGTGAGCCCGATGCATCACCACTCACCCGGTCACCTCGAACCGGTCCACGGTCACGGCCCCGAGACGCCCGGGCCGGGGATCGATCCCGATGCCGTCACCCGTGGGGACGATGAGGTCCCCCCGGTGGTCGACACCCAACGGCTCGGTGATGTCATCGTCGAAGTACTGACTCGAGGGCCCGAGATCACACGGGATCTCATCGTCCGTCCCTGCCGAGGCGATACCTGCAGCAAGGGCAATCGCTGCGGCGCGGCCCACACCGGTCTCGAGCATGCCGCCGACGAACACCCCTGCGTCGCGATCTCGGGCCACCTCGACGCACCGGAGTGCAGCTGCCAGACCTCCGAGTCGGGCGGGCTTGATGTTCACGACGTCCCCCGCACCTGCTTGCAGCGCCCGAGCGAGATCGACGGCACTAGCGACTGCTTCATCGAGCGCTACGGGCACGCCGAGTTCGGCCCGAATCGCCCCAGCGTCAGGATCATGGGGGGGCAGGGGCTGTTCGACATAGGCGAGACCCAATCGGGCGAGTCCGCTCACGATCTCCGGGGCGTCTCCAAGTGACCCGTTGGCGTCAACGGCAATTGCGACATCGGGTCGCTCCCGGCGGAGCACGGCGAGCGGTGTGAGATCTGTTTCCCCCGACACCTTGAACTTCACCAGACGCGCTCCCCCCGCGATGGCGACATCGACCGCGGCCACCAACTCCTCGCCTCCGACGGCGCCCCGGGCACTGTCGAGGCCCGACAGGACCATCGCCCGCGGCACCGTCGGTCGCGTGGCGCCGAGGACTACGGCCAGGGACACGCCCTCCCGTCGAAGGGCGAGATCCACCACGGCCGCCTCCACGGCAGCACTCGCCATCGGTGAGGACGGGTCGATGGGGTGACCGGTGGCGAGTCGGTCGCCACACCGACCCTCAAACAGACCGGGGATGAGGTCAGTGGTCAGCGTCGTCCACGCCCCCTCCGGGTCCTCAGCGCTGTATCCACCACCCGACAGCGTGGGGCACTCGCCCCAACCGCGCCGCCCAGCGGCATCGCCCACGCTGACGAGCACCACATCACGAACATGTTCGCTGCCATGGGCAGCCCGATGGACCTGTCGCAACGGAAGGCGGACGCGGATTGCTTCGACGGTGGCCACCGCTGCCGCCCCGGCGACCGCCAAGGCGATGATGCGCTCGAGAGGACGGTCAGGCACTGGTGGCCATGGGTGGCAGGTCGCGCTCGGCAATCTCAAAATCGCCCGAGTGGCGCGAGACAGGCGAGGCACCAGATGGGGCGAGATACGGAACCCATGGATCGGGCACCTCGCCGACAGCCACCGCCACCCAACTGAGTCGGGTCGGTGCCTCGGGAGGGCGCACCAGCCGCATCCCCGTCTCCGACAGCATGCGGTCGCGCTTGTGGGTGTTACATCGGGCGCAGCACGCCACGACATTGTCCCACTCGTGCGCGCCACCTCGACTTCTCGGGATCACGTGATCCAGGTTCTCGGCACGTCGGCCGCAGTACTGGCAGCGGTGGTCGTCGCGCAGGAACACGGCGCGCCTGCTCAGTGGGGCCCGACGCTGATATGGCACGCGGACGAAATAGCGGAGTCGGATGACGCTCGGAACCTCGACGCTGTGCCGCTCAGACCGCCACGTCCCCGATCCGGCGTGGATGACGTCGGCCTTGTCCCCGAGGACGAGCACGACAGCCCGACGCACCGGCACCACAGCAAGAGGTTCGTAGGTGGCATTGAGCACCAACGAACGGGCCATGTCCGCCAACGGTAGCGCCCGGTGCCGCCACTGGCATCAGCTCGGCGGGGAACCCCAACGGTCAGCGATGAGGCCTCGCCACCCGAGGCCAGGCTCGGCACCAGTGGAGGTACCCGACCACATCGGCCGCCACCGGGGTGGCCTGCGGATCGCCGTAGGCGGTCTGCATGCGGAAGGCGAGATAGTCGCGGTCGGGAAGCGGCAGAAATGGCGGACGGCGCCACCAGCCCCGGGGGGCGAGGACGAAGACCTGCCGCACCGCAGTGGGCCACAACGTCGGCCTGACGAGGACTGCGCCGACCGCTCCCCACCATCCCCGCCGGTCGGGAGGACCCCCACCAACACCCTTCATGACGCCAACGCTACTGCTCATCACTGTCCCGCCCGCCACGACACGGCGGCGGCACCGATGAGGGGAGCATCCTCTCCCAGTCCGACGGGCACGATGTCGACATTGGCGGCGAAGTCCAGTTGTGCCCGGGCGGAGAGTTCTCGCCGGGCTGCGGCGAAAAATGGATCTCCGAACCCGAGGGCGACTGATCCCCCGACGACGGCGAGTCGGAGATCGAGGAGACTGGCCACCGACGCCACGGCGCGGCCGACGAGGGTTCCTACCCGTTCCACCTCCTCGGGTGAAGCCTGGGCAGCCGGTTCGCCGGTGATCGCAGCGATCGCCGTTCCGGACGCCTCAGCCTCGAGGCATCCCTGTGCCCCACAGCCGCAGCGACGACCGTCGGGCTCGACGATGACGTGACCGATGTGCCCGGCATTGCCGTCCGCACCGTCGAGGAGTCGACCATCGAGCACGATCCCCCCGCCCACGCCGGTGGATACCACCATGGCGATGAAGTTTGGGCATCCTGCGGCAGCACCCAGCCATCCCTCTGCCAAGGCGAGAGCCTTGGCGTCGTTGTCGAGTGCCACCGGGACGCCGAGCAGGTCCACGAGTCGCTGACGAAGGGGGAACTCGCGCCACTGCGGGATGTTCACCGGCGACACCGTCTCCCCGAAGCCCGCCATAGGGCCACCACAGCCAACGCCACAGCGATCCACGACGGTGTCGGGGCCAGTCTCGGCGAGCACCGTGGCCACGAGGCCGGCGACGACGTCCCACAACTCGTCCGGGCCGGATCCGGCGGTGGGCACCAGCGCCCGGGTCAGCACGACCCCCGAGGAGTCCACAAGGCCAGCAGCAACTTTGGTGCCACCAACATCAAGACCGAGGGCGACCGACCCTCGAGGGGGGACGACCAGAGGCTCGGCGCTCGCTGAATGCCCGGGGGTCAAGCGGAGGGTCGGCTCATTCCTCGTCGCGGCGGAAGCGCTCACGCATCCGCTGACCGGTGGAGCCGAACGAGTTGCGCAGGCCCGAGGCTCGCATGCTCTCACTGAGCTGGGTCATCCCGGCTTTACCCATGCGGCGCAGGTCCCGCACGATCGACAGGGTGCAGACCAACAGGACGACGAAACCGAGAAAGGCGAGCACGAACGAGATGTGCAGGGTGCCAAGCAGGATCACCGTGCCGAGGAGGAAGCCGGCGATTGCCCACTTCAGGTTCCGGGCGGCATGCCGGTACACGGTGCTGTCAGCGATTTCCTTGGCGAGGGCAGGGTCCGACGCGTAGAGCTGCTGCTCGATCTCGCCAAGAATCCGCTGTTCTTCCTCGGAAAGGGGCATGTCCCCACCTCGCTCTCCCAGCCGACGCTGGATTCCCCCCTATCTTTCCACGGAATCACCCGGACGACAACGCGCCCGTCACTCCCGGCGGTCTGCCCCGTGGCCTCGGTCGTCCCCCCGAACCTCCTCGGACGGTCCCCACGGTGCATCGCCGCGGCGGCGGAGTTGCAGTCCACCGGGATCGAGGAGCGCGGCCGGGCCAATGGCGCCGGGTCCCCAGCGCTCACGGATGGCATCGACCGCCCGCTGCACCTCGACGCCGTCGGGGTCCGCCACATCGACCTCGTCGAAGGTGAGCTGTCGGGCACCACCTGAAGGAACGAGACCGCTGACCGACACTCCGAGCAGCCGGATACCGGGAGTGGGATCGATCGAGAGGGCGAGCTGTCGGGCGATCTCGGCCAGCACCTTGGTGGAGGCCACTGCCGTGCGCGGGGTGTGGGATCGAGTGATCGTGGTGAAGTCACCGAAACGAACCTTGAGAGTGACCGTTGCGCCGGCAAGCTGTCGCGGGGCAAGGCGGGCGGCCACCGCATCGGCGAGGCGCAACAGTTCCCGGTCCATCTCCTGGCGCGCCACGAGATCGGTGCTGTAGGTCTGTTCGTGGCCAACCGATTTCGCTTCACGGTCAGCCACCACCGCTCGATCGTCGTCGCCGTGAGCGAGTTGGTGGAGATGGCGACCGGCTGACTCGCCGAGCAGGGAAACCAGGACCTCCACGGGTGTGCGGGCGAGGTCGCCGACCTCGATCAGGCCGGCTCCGGTGAGACGGCTGAGGGTGGCAGGACCCACACCCCACAGTGCCGAGACCGGGAGAGGGTGGAGGAAAGCGAGAACGTTGTCATCCTCGACGAGGAGTACCCCGGCTCCCGCCGTCGTGCCATCAGGACCGGGGCGGGGCTTGGCCTGCTGGGAGGCGAGCTTGGCCACGAATTTCGTTGAAGCGACGCCCACCGAGCACTCGAGGCCCTCGGTGTCGCGCACCTCCTCCCGAAGTTGGCCCGCAATGTGCACACCATCACCGAGCAGCCGTCGGGCCCCCGTCACATCGAGGAAGGCCTCATCCAAACTGATGGGCTCCACCAACGGTGTCCGCTGGCCGAAGATTGTCATCAGTCGCCGTGAGACCTCGACGTATCGCTCATGGTGTCCATCGAGCACGACGAGATCGGGGCATAACTGCCGGGCTCGGGCGGTCGACATGGCCGAGTGCACGCCGTAGCGGCGCGCCGGGTAGCTGGCGGCGGCAATGACACCACGGCGACCCGATCCACCCACCACCACCGGCCGACCCCGAAGATCGGGGCGGTCGAGGAGTTCGACCGAGACAAAGAACGCATCCATGTCGACGTGGAGGATCGTGCGCCGGGGCGACGAGTCGTCCGACGACATCACGTGGCAACAACCACCATGTCCGCTCTGCTGGTGCCCTCGATGCGGTAGCTGAACGACCGGGTGCCTTCCCAGGGCTCGACCAACCATGCCTCCACCGGATCGGTTACCCATGGTTGGACACGACCTAGGTGGCTGACACAGTCGTCGCTCGGTACGAAGCGAGCTTCGACGACGATGCCGTCGGGGTCGTCCCCGACCCGCAGCTCGCCCTCCCACGCCAGTGCACGCCACGCCTCAACGTGCAACCGCCATCCGAGGCCGGGAGCCTCGACACGGATCTCATAGGTGGGCCCGGACCACGAGGCCACCTCGAGACCCGTCTCTTCGAACACCTCCCGGCGCAACCCGTCGACGAGCGATTCGCCGGGATCGATCACCCCGCCCGGCGGAGTCCAGTCATGATGGCCACCCCGGCGACGGTTGCGGACCAACAGGAGCCCACCATCGAGCTCGATGAGCGCTCCCCCGACGGTCCAGTCCTGCACGTGATGATTCTGCCCGACGGAGCAGCCGTGTGCCTTCGTTCAGGCGGACGTGCGGCTCGGGCCGGTGGACGGGGCCCGACGCAGGACCCGGTCCCGCAGGCCCCACCACGTCACGAGAACGAGCGCCTCGACGACGATGACGAACGACATCTTCGAGGTCCCCCGGGCGCGTTCACCAAAGGTGATCGGCACCTCGGTGATGTGGCCGCCGTTACGCGCCACCGAGTAGGCCATCTCTACCTGGAAGCCGTATCCGTCGGCACGCACGGCGTCGAGGTCGATGCCCGCAAGGGCGGAGGCCCGATACGCCCGGAATCCTGCCGTCGAGTCCTGCACCTTCATCCCGAGCACCCATGCGGCATAGCGATTCCCCGTCTGGGAGATGGCCCGCCGGGACCACTTCCATTCCGGTACCTGGCCGCCCTCGACGTAGCGAGATCCGATGGCGAGATCAGCTCCAGCCTCCACGGCGGCGATGAGGTCGGGGAGTGACGCCGGGTCGTGTTGAAGGTCGGAGTCCATCTCGACCATGACCTCGAAACCGTTGGACTGACCCCACGAGAATCCGGCCCGATAAGCCGATCCCAGACCGGACTTTGACGGCCGACGGAGCACGGTGAGCCCTCCGTGATGCTCGCCCCATGTCTCAGCCGCCTCGGCGGTGCCGTCGGGGCTGGAGTCGTCAACGACGAGGACGGCGGCTTCCGGAAGGGCGGCGCGCACCCGGTCGAGCACCTCCACGATGTTCTCAACCTCGTTGAAGGTGGGCAGCACCACCAAAGTCTTCATCGCCAGCAGACTCTACGCCCCCGTGCGCCCCATCGGTGCATGCCCCCGCCTGCCCCGACCTCGACCGCGGGGTGGGTGTGAGCGGGGCGTATCATCACCTCGTGCCCTCCACCCCCCTCGACGGCCCACCACCCCGTGACACCGGCGCTTCGGCGACTCCGTCGGTTGCCGCCCGGGTGCTGGCCTTCGGTTCCATCGTGTTTGCCGGTGCAGCAGGTGGGTTCATCGGTTGGGCGTTCGTCGACCTCCAGTGCGAGGGCGACTGCACCCTGGTCGCCGGAGTCACCGCCCTGATCGTGGCGGTGCTCACCGCCGTCGGGGTTGGGGTCGTTGCCGTGCTGGCCCTTCGGGCCCTCAGCGAGTGGTCGTTCCAACAAAAGCGCGGTGGCAGCTCAGAACGCGACCCGGGTCTGGTGCTACGTCGTCCGCCGCGTTCAGGATCTGTCGGTGGTGATCAACCACCACGGGTTCGCTGAGTAGCCCGACCGCCCTCAGCCGAACTGCAACAGACGGAAGGACTCGGCCGCACCAAGACCGACCGCTGCTCCGGCCGCTTCCGCTCGATTGCGGATGACCTCGGCCACCTCGTCGGGGTCGGTCACTTGGGAGCGATGACAGAGCACGGCGGCTACCTTGCGGTCCAGAACAGCCGTGATGTCGACGTGCACGTCGGATTCGAGGGTCCCCGAGAGCAGGATTCGG
>JALRFT010000300.1 GCA_023261915.1 Acidimicrobiales bacterium
CTTGGGCTCGTTGAACGGCACGTACGTGAATCAGCAACGCATCGATTCCGGAGAATTGCAGCATGGGGACGAATTGCAGATCGGTAAATTTCGAATGGTGTTCTTCGACGGTCGAGAGTGAAATGGTCGGGCTGTAGATGATGGACGAAAAGATGTATCTGTCGATCGGTGAGGTGCTCGGGTTGTTGCTCGAGGAATTTCCCGATGTGACGATCTCCAAGATCCGTTTCCTCGAGAGTCAGGGTCTGCTTGACCCGGAGCGGACGCCGTCGGGCTATCGCAAGTTCCACGACGAGGATGTGGAACAGCTTCGTTGGGTGCTGCGACAGCAGAAGGAGAACTTCCTGCCCCTCAAAGTCATCAAGGACCGGCTCGCTGCCGGGCGCCTCGACGAGCCCGCCAGCGCATCGGGCCTCCTCGACCTTGCCGTCGAACCTCGCGGGGCGGCCGTAGCGGCCGACACCGCATTGGGGAGTAACGGCGTGGGGCCGACCCCCGTTGTCTCCCCGAGCACCGCCCACACCCCAGCGGACCACACCCCGTCGGGTCCGGCGTCGCTGGGTGGGTCAGTGGCGATGTCGGCGACGGAGGTCTGTCGAGCGACTGGGGTAAGCACCCGACTGCTCGGCGAACTTGAGAGCCTGGGTCTCGTGGTGCCGACCATGCTCGGCACCGATTCCCTCTACGGGGACGAGGCTGTCGAGATCTGCCATCTGGCCCGAGAGATGACGGCTGCCGGACTGGAGGCTCGACACCTCCGGATGTTCAAGGTGGCCGCCGACCGTGAGGCGGGGATCTTCGAACAGCTCGCCCTGCCAGTGCTACGGTCCCGGCGACCCGACGCCCGTCAGGAAGCTGTGTCCTCGATCACGGCGCTGAGTGATGCAGGAGCCCAGCTCCATGGTCTCCTCCTGCGGCGGGCCCTGAGAGGTACCTTCGGGCCGCTGTGAAGGCCGGGGGAGCGTCGCGCCTTTCCGACCGGTAGGGTGCTCCCGATGGTTGAGATGGAGCTTCTCGGAATCAAATTGGAGTTACCCAGCAACATCCCAATCGTGATGTTGCGGGAAGTTCATGGAGACCGACGGGTTCTCCCAATCTTCATTGGCCTGCCTGAGGCAAACGCCATCCACCTCGCGCTCGAAGGTCGGACACCTGCTCGTCCGCTCACCCACGACCTCATGATCGACGTGCTGACCGAAATGGGGACCCGACTCGAACGGGTCGTCATCACCGAACTCGACGCTGGCACCTTCTTCGCGGAGCTGCATCTCGCCGGTCCCGACGGCACCAAGACCGTCTCGGCCCGACCATCGGACGCCGTGGCACTCGCCGTCCGGGTTGGGGCTCCCATTCACGCGGCTGAGGCGGTTCTGGACGAGGCAGCGGCGGCAGTTCCCGACGATGAGGAAGCGGCGAACGAGGTCCTCGACGAGTTCCGAGAATTCATCGAGGGTGTGAATCCCGAGGATTTCGCCTCCTGAAGCCCCGGAAGGGGGATCAGGCGACCATTGACGTCGCGCGCGGCACCCGGTACTGTC
>JALRFT010000315.1 GCA_023261915.1 Acidimicrobiales bacterium
AGATGCGCCGCGCCTCGTCATTGAGCTCCGGATACTGCGGCGCCATCACCTGGATGGTGGTGTCCATGAGCGGGTCCATGGACGGATCGCCGGCACCCAGCAGCCTCATATTGCGTACGACACGGCGCAACAGCCGCCTGAGAACGTAGCCGCGTCCTTCATTGCCCGGGGTCACTCCGTCGCCAATGAGGAAGGCACACGTGCGACTGTGGTCGGCGATGACCCGCAAGGCCATGCGGCCTACCGACGGGTGGCCCAGGAGATGCACCACCTCGTCGCCGAACAAGCCGGTCACCGAGCCGTCGCCGAGATGATGACCTTCGTTGACCACACCCCTGATCCCGGTCTCGAGCGCCTTGAGGCCGAGCGTCGGGCCGAGCAACGTCGCGGACCGTGAGAGTCTCGCTATCCTCCGGCAGCACCGAGTCCCACCGGTGTCGCCACGTTTCCCCTACACCTAACAGACCGGCCAAGCGGCCAATGAGGAATGATGGCTAAAGAACCCGAGCTAGATGAAGAGTTCGACGAAGAGATCGAGGTTGAAGTCGACCTTGACGAGGAGCTCGATGATGAGCTCGACGACGAGTTGGTGGACGATCTTGAGGGAGATCTGGTCGCCGACGACATCGCCGACGAGGAGGAAGCCGAGGCCGAGGACGTGGCCGCCAAGGCCAAGCGGAAGCCCGGTGAGGAGGAGGACGACGATGAGGAGGTTGCCGACTCCGATGACGTCGAGGCCGACCTGAGTGTGATCCTCAAGGACCGGATCGCAGCGGCAGACGACGAGGACGAAGAGGATGAGGTTGAGGTCGTCGACACCCGTGGGGGCGAGGCCACCGATGGCGTCACGCCCCGCCGGGCCAACGAGTTCATGTGCACGGGATGCTTCCTTTTGGTGAACAGGGCCCAGTTCGGACCCCTTGAGTCGCTCGAGTGCCCCATGGGTGAAGCGGACTGCCCGGCGATCACCAAGATTCGCAAGCAGGCAGCCCGCAAAAAGTGAGGTTCGGGTGGCAGAGACCGTGAGCGATGGGAGTGGGGGAGGGGGTCCGGCGGGTCAGGCTGACCCTGACGGACCCAGCCTCGTTGAGAGCGTTATCTACGGCCCCCTCGGACTTGCGTTGGAGGCGCGGACGCTGATGCCCCGCCTCGTGGAACGTGGTCGCAATCAGGTCGCCCTGGCGAAGATGGTGGGAACCTTCGCTGTCCAGAAGGGCTCCGAGGAGATCACCAATGCCACCAAGGCCCTTCCCGAGCGGGTGCTCGACCTTGTCCGCAGCGTCGGACTCGTTCCGGGGCCGGCCTCCCCGCCTGAGAGTCCCGTGCCGCCCTCAGGCGCCGCCGCGTCACCGCCCACGCCACGGGTGTCGCCCGAGGCGGCTGCCGCCGCTGCCGATATTGCCGTCACCGACCTCGCCATACCGGGATACGACCTGCTGTCTGCCTCCCAGGTCGTTCCGCGTCTCGACAGCCTGACCACCGACGAGCTTGCTCTCGTGGCCCGCTACGAGGCCGGGACGCGGGGGCGCAAGACGATCCTGTCAAAGGTGGCGCAGTTGCGGGCCCCTTCCCCTGAGGGCTCCTAACCCGACGATGGCCGCGGAAGGATCGGTTCACCCCGAGGTGATGGTCCGTGAGGCTCGTGGTGATGACCTCGCGGTGATAGGTCAGCTCGCCACCCTCGCTGTTGATGAACAACGCGAAGGTCGCGGGGGAGCAGTCTGGTCCCGCCGTGAAGCCAGAGCCGACGCCGAATCATCGATTAGCGCGGCTATGGAGTCCGAGACCACCAGAGTGTTCGTTGGCCTGCTCGACGAGGTGGTGGTGGCGTACGCCGTGTTCAGCGTGGAGACGCTCACCGACGGCGGTCAGTTGGGTCGGATCGAGGACTTGTTCGTTGCACCCGAGGGACGAGGCATCGGCCTGGGGGAAGCGCTGATGGAGTCTGTCACCGACGCAGCCCAAGCAGCCGGGTGCTTTGGCATCGACGCGTTCGTACTGCCCGGTAACCGTGTTGCTAAGAACTTCTTCGAGGCCTCAGGCCTGACCGCACGGGCGATCATCGTCCACCGGTCGCTCGATTGAGTCTCAGCGGCCCTTCCACTCGGGTTGACGCTTCTCAATGAAGGCAGTCAGACCCTCGGTGAAGTCCTCACTGGATGCCAGAGCGATCATGGCCCGTCCGGACTCCTCGATACCTGTGGTGTCGTCGGCATCCTTCAACTCCGCCATGAGCCGCAAGGTCTGCTGAACGGCGAGAGGGGCC
>JALRFT010000327.1 GCA_023261915.1 Acidimicrobiales bacterium
GAGCCGGGTCGACTCGGTCCGCCTGGCGATCGAGAAGTGCCGCGAGTCACACGGCGACGCTGCCGACGCCCTGCTGGACGGCTGCTCGATCGCCTCGGACGCCTTCTTCCCGTTCGCCGATGGCCCGGCCGCGGCGATCGAGGCCGGCTGCCTGGAGCCCTGGCTGGGCCCGATCGCCGGGATCCGCGCCGAGGTGGCCTATGGAGTCAACCGCCGCAGCCGCATCGATCTGCTGCTCACCCCAGCGGAAGGAGCCGTCGACCCGCGACACGCCGAGGCGGCGCGCCGCATCGACGACCACGTTCGTTCCGAAGCAGTTCGTGAGAATGAAGTCCTCGCCGCTCTCGATCGAGCGATCGACATGGCTCTCCGCGGCGAAATGCACGGACAACTCATCTGGTGACTTGGGGATCCGGGAGACGACCGAACCACCGACCTCACCAGGCGAGCCAAACAACAGGCGAGCCAACGATCCCGTCCCTACCCCGCGCGTGGTCGCCCACCACACAACTAGCTGGTGACGAGCACGAGTCATGGCGACATAGAGCAGGCGGAGGTCGTCACCATCGATCTCAACCTCCGCACGCGACTTCCGATACTTCTTGTCGACATCCCCAGCCTCACTAGGCGCAACCCAATCGACACTTGGAGCGGCGTCGACGAACCGCTTTCCATCCGTCGTCCACGAGTGCGGCGGTTTGCTATTGCGACCCTTGGGGAACGGCACGAGCACTACCGGCCACTCAAGCCCCTTCGCGCTGTGCATTGTGGTCACCTGCACTGCGGCCGCGTCAGTGTCGATACGGCGCATCTCGACATCAGATGTTGACGACGGATTGGCTGCCAGATCGTCGAGGAGAGTGAGTAGTGAACCGCCAGAGACACCACGTCCCTCAGTTCGAGCATGCAGCAGCTCGACGAGGTGCTCAAGATCGGTGAGCCGACGTTCCGCATCTCCGTCAGCGGCGATCGACAACAAGACCTCAGGTTCGGTGCGCAACTGCTCAAAGAAGGCTCGCACCCCCCTACCTTCAAGCTGGCGAGCCCACTCGACACAGCGCTCCTGGAGTTCCAGCACGGCCTCACCACCCACGAGATCCTCGATCGGAGTGTCGACGAACCAGCCCGCCGAAAGCGCCCGGACCCGTCGGGCGTCAGCTGGGCGGGCCAAAGCGGCCAACAGCAACCGAACCTCATCAACCGCCTCGGACTCAAGCACGCTCCCGATGCGGCTCCGAACGGCGAGGACGTCGCGATCGGCGAGCGCTGAAATGATCTGGTCGGCGTCGTCGTGAGCCCTCACCAACACACAAATGTCGCCAGGCTCTACCCGACGACGGCCGACCACTGAGGTCTCGATGATCCAGCCGTCAGTGAGCAGACCCACCACATGATTAGCGAGGTCCGCCGCAATCCGGGGACGGGCCTCATCAACGGTGAGGTCGAACCCCTCCTTCCCCTTGGCGTCAATCGCTCGAACTGGCGGAACCCAACGCAGTTGCACCGGTTCTCCACCTCCGACAAGTCGACGACCTGCAGCGACGGGCGCTGGGTGAACGTTGACATATCGAATCCGGGAATCACCGAACTCCCAGTTCTCGAGCCATCGATTGAGAACGGCGATCACGTCAGCGTCTGATCGCCAGTTGGTCACCATCGAACGGGTGTCAGACACCTCATCGGCCAGGGCGAGATACGCGTTCACATCGGCGCCGCGGAACCGATAAATCGCCTGCTTTGGATCACCGACTGCAATGAGAGCGCAGAAATCAGACTCCGCCTCCAGACCCGGAGGAAATGTCGATCTGAAAAGTGACCACTGCACGAGGTCCGTGTCCTGCGTCTCGTCAATGAGTACCAACCGGTAGCGGTCTCGCAATGCCTGCCGGATACCCGGACCGACCTGGGGGTCACAGACCAACGCCGCCATCTCGCTGATGAGATCGTCGAAACTCATCATCCCGGCATTCCTGCGCCCCTGGCGAAGCCGTTCCTTCAACTCGCCCACAAAGATGGCGAGATCCCGGGCGTGTGTATCCGCAACTGGCACTGTCGGTGCTGGATCGGCGTCAATAGTCGCCGCAAGTGCCTTGAGCACTTGGTGCATCTGCTTCTCGAGGGCCACTGGGGATTCGCTCGGGTCCGGAAGGAGGCGATCGATGTCATCGATCGCGTCGATGAGCAGTGCATCACGAGTTGTGGCCTTGATGTTCGCTGCATCATCTTCAACAAGCTCAGCTGCCACGAGGTCTCCCGAACGAAGACCAAGCTCTCGAAGGGCAATTTGGAAGAACCCATGGATCGTCGTAATGGTGGCCCCGTCAAGCTGCACAAGTGCCTGTTGGAGACGAGCACGACGTATCCATCGTTCCTCCTCTGACACCGAGGCAATGGCTTGAACCCAGTTGCGATCATCATCGCCAAGATCACCAGAATCCAGTGCGGCAATGGCCTCGGTAAGACGCGATCGGGTCTCCTCACGAAGCTCTGCTGCAGCAGCTCTGGTGAAGGTCACCATGCACAACTGATCGGCTCGGACGTCGTGCTCGGCTACAAAGCGCGCAACCAAGGCAGTCAACGAGTACGTCTTACCTGTACCGGCACTGGCCTCAAGCAACATCCAACCCGACGGCAGCGGATCAGCGAGAGAGAACTCGGTGGTCATCCTGCACCTCCTCTCTCAAGACTGCTGTCGACCGTGACGTGCGACCGCTCCCAGAGATCGACAAGAGCAGCCCCGCGTGACCGAACCTCAGCGTGAAACGCATCGGAGTCCAACGCGTCTGCATCAGCGAATACCAGCCGGTTTGCGCGCTCGGAGAGATCAATCTTGAGATCCTCGGCGAACCTCGAGTCCCTCACCCGCCAAGATGAACGCTCGAAAAGCGGCACCGGAGTCCTTACCGCTTCCAACAGGGTGTCACGGGCAAACGTGAGCACCTCGCCGGCCACGGCGAGACGCGCAGCGGGACTTGCACCCACCAATCGGAATTGCATCGGCCAAGGATCCTTACCTGGCTTGGCGGGATCAGGGGCACGACTGATGACCGCACCCTCCCAATCCGTGTCGGGCGAGTGCACCGTAAGTGCGGCCAACTGCAAGAGCGGCAGAAGTTGGTGACGTGGGTGACTCTTCGAATAGCGGAACGCCAGAACCCGATTGCCCACCACCTCGACACTCCCCCGCAGAATCCACGCAGGAGCGGGCCCCTGTCGCTCAACGGCAACGTCGATCTCAATGGTTCCTGCCTGACGCCACTGATCCCCAGCAATGGCGGTCATCTGATTGATCTCGTGATGCAGCTGCCGGACGTAGCGGTCGCCGAGTGGACCAGGTGGGATTCTTCCCTCGAGACGGACGAGCCGCTCCCACTGTTCGACGACTGACGAATCGTCGGCACGCAGCGCATCCAGAAGGCCCAACCCAAGCGAGCTCTCCTCAAGGTGGCTGGGCCACAACGGCAGCTCATCAACGGCAACCTGCGCATCTGATGGAGCAGCGACCTGAAGACCCTGCTCGAGATACAGGCGCGCCGGGCGGCGCACCGCCTCAAAGAGGTCGCTCAGTGAACATGCCAGAAGATCCGGAGGATTCGGATCGTTCGCAAGCGTCGGCCACATGAACCCGTCACCGCGGACCGCGCCGGCGATCTCAGCTGCTACCCGGGGTGCCGTCGGGTCGAAGGTCCACGGCCCGTCGACGAGTCGCCGCACGTTGCGTGTCGGGTCGGTTGACCCCAGCCCGACGTTCACGGGATCAAACTCCTGACGGGCATGATCAATGACCAGGGGCCGGTCGAGCACCCGGCCACCGGCGACACCGGCGGCCAGCGCACCCTCCAGGAATTCCTCAAGCGCGACGGCGAGAGGAACACGTTTGTTGTTGGTGACGTCGTGCCCATTGGCCGTGATGATGAGGCTGCTCTGCGCAGCACAGATGGTGGCAAGCAGTCCGAGGCGCTGCTCAGCGCCGAAGTCCCGTTCACCAACGCGAGGGTCAACGCCGAGGACGTCATCGCCATTGTTGCGTCCGGAACGGAAAGCGTCGTCATCAAATCCGAGAATGGCAACCACCCGAGACGGAACGCCACGAAGTCGGGTGAGCGATCCGACCCGCACGCTGTCGGCCCACAGACGCGACCGTGACCCATCATGGGACAGCAATCCCGTGACGTACGCTTGAACCTCATTGACACCAAAGCGAACCGCGGGGGCTGCCTCGCCACCGCGGCGGAGACGCTCGACAACTCGCTCCACGCTGTCCCGGTCATCGGCGTCATCGGTGCCGACGTCAATGAACGCCTCAATGACGGCATCAAGTACGTCGGCCCACTGAGTCGCCGTCAGACGGTCACGGCACGTGGCAGCGAACCGGTTGAGGGCATCAGTGAACGCAGCGAGACGCCCGACCGTTGCAATATCTGAACCCCCAAGGTCGTCGAAGGGGACGATGCCAGCCGGCGCCTCAACGGGGATCGTGCTCTGCACCATGACCCCCGCCGCCAGACGATCTACCGCCTGCTGCCAGGTCCCCTCATCGATCCCCTCGGGATAGTTCCATGGCGACGCCGAGCGATGGTCAGGGTCGAGACCCCACCGGACGCCCAGATCGTCGATCCAACCGAAGAGCTCAGCCACCTCATCGGCACCGAATCCAAACTGGCGTCGAATGGGTTCATGGGCGAGGAGTGCCTCCACCTCGGAGCGAGTCAAACGGCCTCCGAGAGCCTCCAGAAGCGCCGATAGCGCTGCAGCCACCGGGGGCCGGGAAGAACCGACGGGATCGAGGATGGTCACCGGGAGTTTCTGACCACCGAGATCGATGGACATCAGTGGTTCGAGCAGGGGCCCGAAGCGTTCAAGATCCGGGCAGATGACGAGCACGTCACGCGGGGTCAACGTCTCGTCCGCCACCATGAGATGCAAAAGCGCATCCCGCAGAACCTCCACCTGACGGGTGGGGCCGTGACAGAGATGCACCTGTATCGAGCCGTCGCTGCCGGCAATACTGCGATCAACATCAGTAGAGATCGGTAACGCCCAGTCCTCAACAATTGACGCCTGCAGATCACCGAGGATCGTGGACGCTCTCCCAAAGTCTTCAACGACCGGTTCCCCACCGACACCCGCCAGCAGCGCCATAGCCTCCGCCCCGGGAACCGCCCATGATCGGGACAGCACGTTACGGAACGCATCGGCGTAGTCGTTGTCCTTCCGGAGACGATGAGGACCGCGGAACTGACGAGCGCGAATGGTCCCGAGCGCTGTCACCGGCGGGAACACGGCATAGACGGCAATGTCCCCCGAGGAACCATCGGCATGGCCCAGTTGACGAAGGAGATCCACCTTCGCAGCGGAGAACAATTCAAGGCCGAACAACGATATCCGGCCCGGTAACGAACCTGATGACGCGCTACGTCGCGCCGCCAGATACGCCTCAGCGGGAGCTGGCCCAAGTCGGTCCCGCAATGCCTGCCACATCTCAACCTGCCAGAGATGCTCGGCAGCGAGAGGAAGATCTGGGTCCGCAGCCCGACCTTCGGTCCACGCCTCCAGCATCTCGGGCCGGTGCACGGAGTATCGATCGAACAGTTCCGCAATGCGACGGGCGAGAGTCACGGGTCGACTAGCGCCAGAGAACCCGGGGGCCGAGACCA
>JALRFT010000124.1 GCA_023261915.1 Acidimicrobiales bacterium
CGCCCCGGGGGGCACCTCGTCGCTTGGCCGACTGACCTCAACGAGGGCACCCGAACGCGCTAGCTCGTCGGCTGCCTCACCGGGCTTAACCGAGCCAACCACTTCAAGGACGACGCGCTGATCAGGGGCAGAATCCGAGCCTCCGCACTGCGTCATCAGAAGTGCACTCGCAAGTGCAGCAAACAGGCCGACCACAAGGGCACCCAACCGGCGGCGGTAAGCCACAACAACCACCTATCTCGCTAAGGGCAGCAAGCACACCTAGGGGTCAGCACCGATTGACCAAAGCCACGCACGACTGGGCGCTGGCGCCGACACGGTACCGCTAGTGATGGCCAAACTGATCTGGCCGGAGAGACTGGTTACACCCTGCGTCACGCCCACCACGATCAGTGGTCACCGGTCGCTAGTCCCCCAGCCCTAGACGCTCAAGCACTACCCCCGCCATGCACCGGCCCTGTTCGGCACCTGCACTGAGATCCATGGGGTAGTGGATCCCGCCAATCAGGCGGGAGTTTGAAGCCTCAGCGGCAGCCGCAGCGAACGACGGGTAGGTCCTTGGCTTGTACTCGTTGAGATCCCCAGCCGTATCGGTGAACTCGCGATCACCGAGGAGCGCCGTAAGCATGGTTGCGGAGGCTGCCGATCCGGTTGAGTGGCCTGATGGGTAAGCGGGGAAGGGGGGCGTGGTGAGTAGCGAGTCCCATGCGGGATCACGGACGAGTCGGATGTAGGTGATCGGCCGAAGTAGGTCCGTCCGGTACTTCACAGTCCAGTTGGCAAGGAAAGCATCATGCTGGGCAATGGCAAGCGCCGCGTACGACTGGGCCACAGATGCCAAATCCATCTTGCCGACGGCGATGTCGGCCTCCATGGCACGACCGGCAATGTGGACCCAGTGACCGGCAGGAGTGAAACTCGTTCCGGGAAGATCACGCCAGTACCGAGCAGTGACCCGATCGGCATCGGTGAGCGCTGCCTTGGCGTCGAAGACCGCCATCGCCTGATTCCAGAACTCTGACCCCGGTGTCTCGTCGTAGGAGACGGGGTCGGGCACGGGACAGTCGGCATCGCTGCCGACAATCGGCCGCACGTCACCCCAGAAGGGCTCGAGTGGATAGGCGAAGTTCGGAGGGGTAGGCACCCACTGCCCCGGACGTTCCGCTGATTCCTCGCGGAACTGGGGCAGCGAGTCGAATCCGTCAGTAGCCGAGAGGCGCAGAACGGCTTCTCCTACCAACCGCCCATAGTCAACTGACGCCGAGACCTTGGAGTCCTCCAAGTCGGCGGCGGCTGCTGCGACGTGCTGTTGTTCGAGCAGATCAACACTCCGAACGGCCTCGGGACTGGCAAAGAGGGTTCGGCTCACTGTTGCGGTTGCGGCTGCGCCCGCCAGAGCAGGAGTCAGCGCAACCCCATCGGGTGGATTCGGCACTTCGAGGCCCTCGATATCAAACGCCTGTGCCCCTGGGGTACTTCGAGCGACCGCCTGCTCAAACCCCAGTGCCAAGTAGGCCAGCGACCGGGTGGCCACCGGCGGAGCGAGATTCTCTCGCCGCACCAGATCAATGTGGAGGTCCAGCCAGTCGAGAGCGAGATCAGTTGGAGCGCCGGCTACACGAGCGATGGGGGCCGGGTAGAGAGGTTCGGCAGTGGTCGTGGGCGCTTGGGCCTCCGGCCCGGTTGAACATGACACGACGAGAAAACCTACGAGGAGGCAACGGAAAACCATCACAAGAGATCGACGAGGTGTCATGTACGGACAGTATTGCTTGCACCCGAGTGCCATAGGGGGCGCGGCCTCACGGCCGTGCTTCTGTGTCACACTCCCTTCATGCAATCCCGGGGGTTCCACGAAGCGATCTCTGCTCGCCGCCGGGCACGCCGTGGCGCACTGCCGGCTGCCACTCTGGTCATTGCCGCACTCGCCTTGGGAGCCTGTGGCTCTTCCTCCTCGAGCGCCTCCGGGCCTGTTGAGTTCACTCAGGCAGCCAACACCGCCCTCAGCGCATCGCCTCAAGCCGAGGTTCGTTTCGCCCCCAACTGCCTCTTCAACGACTTCGTCAGCAATAGCGCCGGTTGTGAGATCGAGCGCATGTCGGGTGGCGTCGCCGTCGGCGATTTCGATAC
Source organism: Acidimicrobiales bacterium (assembly GCA_023261915.1). Classification (GTDB taxonomy): domain Bacteria; phylum Actinomycetota; class Acidimicrobiia; order Acidimicrobiales; family Acidimicrobilacustridaceae; genus M30B73. The sequence continues at coordinate 2,131 of JALRFT010000124.1, forward strand.
TGATGGCGACGATGATCTCTACGTCACACGGATCGATGGCCCCGGCTCGCTCTTCCGCAATGACGATGGGGACTTCGTCGATGCCACTGCCGGCTCGGGACTCGAGCAAATGTCGGGACGATCGAATGGCGCTGGTTGGGCTGACCTTGACAATGACGGTGATCAGGATCTCGTCATCACCACAATCAAGAGCCCCCGCTACTTCCTGTTCATGAACAACGGAGATGGAACCTTCACCGAGGAGGCCGTCGGCCGAGGAGCGGCTCTGGCCGACGATGGCAACCGTGCTGGCTTCAGCGTGGCCTTCGGCGATATCGATAACGACGGCTACACCGACATTCACCTGACCGAGTGGCTCAACACCTACGACACCCCGGGAGAGACGAACCCGAACCACGCCCGAATGCTTCGCAACCGCGGCGACGAAGGGCCCGGCTACTTCGAAGACGTCACTTCTGAAGTCGGTGTCGATCTCGCCCTGACGACAGAGGCTTCGACGGGTGTCTCGAGTACCTACCAACCGATCTATTCCTTCGCCTCCGCCATCACCGACCTTGACGGTGACGGCTGGGCGGATCTCGTGGTCGCCGGCGACTACGGCACAACCCAACTGTTTTGGAACGACGGTGACGGAACCTTCACCGAGGGGACGACCTCGTCGGGAATTGGCTTCCGCGGTAACGCCATGGGCCTTGCTCTCGCCGATATCGACAGCGACGGGGACCAGGACATCTTCATCAGTGCCATCTACGGCCGAACAACAATCTGTCAGGGGCGAGACTGCCCAGTTGATGAGACCGGGAATCGCTTGTTCCGCAACAACGGCGACCGGACGTTCACCCAGATCCAGGATCAGGCAGGAGTCGTGGACGGCGCGTGGGGCTGGGGGGCAGTCCCCATTGACGTCAACAACGATTCATTCATCGATCTCGCCATGACCAACGGCGTTCGTTTCGACGGAGACAACGAGTCACGCGAGTTCATTGAGCCCTACGCCGAGACGGCCAAGCGCCTGTGGGTCAATCGTGGTGATGGAACCTTCAGCGAAGAGGCTGCCGCCTCTGGCTTCGGTATCCGCCTTCCCGGGTCAGGACTTGCCGTCCTCGATGTTGATGGCGACGGCCAGCTCGACATGGTGATGATTCACCCCACTCGGACACCCACGCTGTGGCGCAATGGCGGGAACTCCGACAACGCATGGCTGAAGGTCAAGGTCGTTGGGACCGAGAGCAACCGGGACGGACTTGGCGCGGTCGTCACCGTCACACCCCGAGGCGGCGATACGCCACAGGTTCGTGAGATCGGCGCAGCCAGTCACTTCCTTGGCCAGAGCACCCGCACCGCCCACTTCGGACTCGGTCCCCGCAGCTCGCTGGCCGGAGGAAACGTTGCCGAGGTGACCGTTCGGTTCCCAGCATCTGGTCGGGAGGTCACCGTCACCGACGTCCCCGCCAACGGGGTCATCGAGGTCACCGAACCACTCGATTGAACCCGCCAGAGCTCAGGCCTCGGCCTGCTCCTCATCGGTAGCGGGGGCCTCTGCGGCAACTGGCTCCTCAACGGGCGCCTCTGGTGCGACCTCGGCAGATGCCGGGGCTGCCTCGCCGCTCTCGGCGTAGTAATCAGCCCAGGCCT
>JALRFT010000146.1 GCA_023261915.1 Acidimicrobiales bacterium
AGATGCGTGCCGAGCGAGTGATGACCCGAGCCCATGCACCGATGTGGCAGGCGGCGGTAGGGTCGTCAGGTGACCCAACCCGTGAGGAACTCCTCTTCACATCACCGGCTCGATCGTTCATCTGTTCGACTTTGCGGCTCAGTCCCTCCCCGATGTCCGAGCGATGACTGAGCACGTCGCCACAACCGTCGTGGTCCCGTGCTTCAACGAGGCTGATCGGATTGACCCCGCTGCGTTCCTGTCGATGACTGCTTCTCCTGGTGTCTCTGTGCTCTTTGTTGACGACGGTTCGGCTGACAGGACGGGTGTAATGCTCCTTGAGGCCACGCAGGGGAATGATTCCGCTGGGGTTCTGGCTCTCGAGCGCAACCGCGGAAAGGCTGAAGCAGTGCGGGCTGGGATGAGCCATGCGATTGAGAACGGTGCCGAGATTGTCGGCTATCTCGATGCCGATCAGGCAACGCAACCAGCGGAGTGGCTGCGGTTGGCGGACGTATTGACCAGACAGGGTGTCGGTGGAGTCTTTGGGTCACGAGTCGCAATGCTCGGCTACGACATCCAGCGTCGGTGGTTCCGCCACTACACCGGGCGCATCTTTGCCACCCTCGCTGCCGTCGCCGTTGGGCGTCCGGTCTATGACACGCAGTGTGGGGCGAAAGTGTTCGCCGTCACGCCGAGGCTGGTCTCATCATTGGCGCAGCCGTTCCACACCCGCTGGGTGTTCGACGTGGAACTACTCCAGCGTCTTCTCGCTCCGTCAACGTCGACAGACCCGACGCCGCCAGTTGTCGTGATCGAGGAACCACTACAAGCCTGGGTTGACCGACCAGGAAGCTCACTTTCACCCTCCGGGATCCTGCGCTCCGTGTTGGATGTCCTAGGACTCATTCGGCAGCGCCGACGTGTGTCCCGAAATCGCATCGGTTCCGCTCAGGGCTGACCGTTACAGAGTCGGACGTAACCCAGACGAAGTTCCTCGCCCCAGAGGGTTCGGGTCACCTCGTGGACAATCGGGCATTCGGGGTAGTCCCCAAGTGCCCACGCTGGGTACCAATTCGCCGCCCAGATGAGCGGACGGTCCGAGGCATCCGGTAGTTCTTTTACGAACGTGATCCCCGGGGTCGCGTACCGCTCAAACTCCCATCCCTCCGGGTACTGCTCAACGGCGTTGGGGTAGTTGGCGTTCACCCACTGCTGCACCTCTTTGCTGGAGATGCCCCAATAGTCGAGGTCGTACCGGGTGGTGAGGTCCCCTCGTGCCAGTTCGTTGTAATAGACGTACTGGTAAGGGAACAGCGTGAGGGTGTCGACTGCTGGCACCACCGCCAGCACGGCAACGGCGACGAACGCCACGAGGCGAGTTCGGCCCTCGGGCAACAACGTGGAGATGGTGAAGACCCCCCACGCAGCAATGACGGCGATCATCGGATAGACGAACAGGACTTGCCGCGAGGCGTTGTAGAACAGCGACTCCTGCAGGATTCCCGCTGCCGGCAGCAGGCCGAGCTGAATGGCGATGGGCGCCCACAGCAGCGTTGTTCGACGAACAGGTCCTGGCGTGAGGGCGTCACGGATGATGCCGAGGATTCCGACTGCCCCGAGAAGCAGGAACACGATGGGTGTTTGCACGAGCACCATTCCAATGATGTGGGTGCGGGCCAGACTCTCGGGCAGTTGGTACTCCCCGTTGACGAGTTGCTGACCTCGCCAGCCGGGGAAGTCTCCGGCGATGGAGATGCTGTTGAGGATCCAAGCAATCGGGTTCGGTGTTGCCGCGGCGTTGGTGGCGAGAACGACCACTCCGCCCACAGCCAGACCAATGGCCGGCCACAGAAGATCCGACCGATGGATATTTCGTCGTTGGGCAACGGCGACGACACCAGCAAACAGAATGGTGACGGCCACGGCGACCGTTGATGGGGGCCGGGTCCCGACGGTCATGCAGATACCGAATGTGAGCAGCGCAGCGAGTCCCCATTGGTCGCGGTCCAGACGCAGGATCCGTCGGCGATCTGCTCGGGTTTCCCCATTGGGGTTGAGTGCCCGACGGAGAAACACGACTGCCGCTGCGGTAACGGCAGTGAAACCGGCCGCCAGCGGGATGTCCTTTTGGTTGATGAGCAGGTGTCCAGTGAACGCAGGGAGCAGCGCAACACCGCCCGCCGCCACCCAACCCAGCCAGCGTTTCCCGCTCAGACTTCTGGCGATGAGGTAGACGGAAGGGAGAATGGTCAGCCCGACGAGTAGAACGAGAACGTTCCGGGTGGCGATGACACCCGTGGAGGCGGGCTCGAAGAACTGACCGGTCAGTGCGCTCCAGAGCCAACTGACGCCAAAGGCCAGGCCTTGGAAGGTGTAGCCATAGGAGGCCTGGAGTTCGGGGCTGCCGCGAACGAAGAAGTACTGCCCAAAACGCTCTGGTCCGATGATGCCGGCGAGGTTGTTGATGAAGT
>JALRFT010000178.1 GCA_023261915.1 Acidimicrobiales bacterium
TCGAAGTACGCCACCTCAGGCTGGTAGCCCGCTTCGGTCAGCGTTTCGAAACCGGCCTGCACCAGCGAGGTCGCCCCGCCACACAGCACCACCTGCTCGCCGAACAGGTCCGTCTCGGTCTCCTCGGCGAACGTCGTCTCAATGACGCCAGCGCGCGTGCCACCAATGGCATCGGCATAGGCCAACGCAAGGGCGAGCGCATTCCCGGAGGCGTCCTGCTCCACGGCTACCAGACACGGCGTGCCACCACCCTCGACATAGGTACGGCGCACCAGGTGACCGGGACCCTTGGGGGCGACCATGGCCACGTCGACGCCAGCCGGCGGATGGATCCGACCGAAGCGGATGTTGAAACCGTGGGCGAACAACAACATGTCCCCGTCGCTGAGGTTGGGGGCAATGTCTGCCTCGTACACATGCTTTTGCGCCGTGTCGGGAATCAGGATCATCACCATGTCCGACTCGGCCACGGCCTCGGCCACCGTGGTCACGGCCAGACCGGCGGCACGGGCCTTGTCCACCGAACGCGAGGTGGCGGGCAGACCGACCCGGACGTCGACACCCGACTCCTGCAAGTTCAGGGCGTGGGCGTGGCCCTGACTGCCGTACCCGATCACCGCCACCTTGCGCGAGGCAAGCAGGCTCGAGTCGGCGTCGGCTGCGTAGAAGATCTTGGCCATCGTGGTCCTCCGTGAAAGGGGTGGAACGGTCAGTTTGGTGCGCCGAGGGCGGGCAGTGCCACCCGGCCCGAGCGCTGGGCGGCGACGAGGCCGAAACTGGTGAGGTTTCGCTCGGCCTCATCCACCTCATCGGGCGTGCCGAGGACCACCACCGTGGTCGACGAACCGGTGGCGTCGAGCACCCTGGCATCGAAGCCCTCAAGCACCGAAGCGACCTGCGCAGCACCGTCAGGGCCCGTGGACACCGTGGCGAGGAGCATCTCGCGTTCCACGGCCTCCGACGGGGCAAGGGCCGTGATGTCGAGCACGTTGATGAGCTTGTCGACCTGCTGAATCAACTGGGGCAACGGGGTGTCCCCGAGATCCACCACCATCGAGATCCGACTCACGCTCCCGTCGTCGGTAGGGGCCACGGCGAGCGAGTGGATGTTGTACCCACGCCGGGCGAACAGGCCCGCCACCCGGGTCAGCACCCCGGGGCGGTTCTCGACGAGAACACTGAGCAGGTGATGGTTGGGTGCACCCGCTTCCGACGACGGCGCCATCACCGGCTCCAGGGAATGTCGAGAGCGGGCCGGGTGTGGTCGTCGGTCATGATCTCGTCGTTCGACGCTCCGGCAGCCACCATCGGGAACACCTTCTCGCCCGAATCGGTGCGGAACTCAATGACGACAGGTCGGTCGTTGATGGCGTTCGCCTTCTCGATGGCCGGGCCCACTTCTTCGGGAGACTCGACGCGCATGCCGACACACCCCATCGCCTCCGCCCACATCTTGTAGTCGGGTAGATCCGGAGACAGGTACACCTCGGAGTAACGCTCCTCATAGAACATCTCCTGCCACTGACGCACCATGCCCAGGTAGGCGTTGTTGATGATGGCGATCTTCACGGGGATGCGCTCGATCGACGCGGTCACCAGTTCCTGGGCCGTCATCTGGAAGCAGCCGTCACCGTCCACCGCCCAGACCGTGCGGTCCGGCTGGCCGACCTTCGCGCCGATCGCCGCCGGCACGGAGAAGC
>JALRFT010000217.1 GCA_023261915.1 Acidimicrobiales bacterium
GTGGACGAAGACTTTCGGCATGGGTGACTCCTGTGACGCTCGAGGTGTGCGCTGCGATCCGCCAACCGGTGCGGACCGTGCTCGGTTCGGACGTTAGCGTGAAGGCATGACCGTGGATCCCCGTTCCGCCATCTCCCGCCGAGTGTCGGCCATCGCGCCGTCAGCGACCCTAGCGGTGGACGCCAAAGCCAAGGCGCTCATCGCTGCTGGTGAACCCGTCATCGGTTTCGGTGCCGGCGAACCCGATTTCCCCACCCCCGCCCACATCGTCGACGCCGCCGTCGTCGCCGCTGCGGACCCCGCCACCCACCGCTACAGCCCCGCCGCCGGTCTGCCTGCGTTGCGCTCGGCGGTGGCGGCGGTGACGCTGCGTGGAGGGGCCGAAGTCGACCCCTCTCAGGTGGTGATCACCAACGGCGGCAAGCACGCCATCTACAACGCCATGGCCGTGTTGTTGAACGACGGGGACGAAGTCCTGTTGCCGGCGCCGTACTGGACCACCTACCCCGAACCGATCCGTCTCGCCGGCGGCGTGCCGGTGGTGCTGCCCACCGACGTGGCCGCCGGGTTCAAGGTCACCGTCGAGCAGCTGGAAGCGGCCCGTACCCCGGCGACCAAGGCACTCGTGTTCGTGTCCCCGTCGAACCCGACGGGGGTCGTGTACACCCGGGCGGAGACCGAGGCGATCGGTCGGTGGGCGCTCGAGCACGGCATCTGGGTCATCACTGACGAGATCTACGAGCACCTCGTGTTCGGCGATCACGTGTTCACCTCCATGCCGGTGGTGGTGCCCGAACTCGCCGAGCAGTGCATCATCGTCAACGGTGTGGCCAAGACCTACGCCATGACGGGTTGGCGGGTGGGTTGGCTCGTGGCCCCCGGCCCACTGGCTGCGGCTGCCGCCAACCTTCAGAGCCACCAGACCTCCAACGTGTGCAACATCGCCCAGCGGGCAGCACTTGCGGCGCTCGAGGGCGGACTCGGTGATGTCGAGCGGATGCGAGAGGCGTTCGAACGTCGCGGTCGACGCATGCATGAGATGTTGTCGGCCATCGACGGGGTGACGTGTCTCGAACCCCAGGGCGCCTTCTACTGCTTCCCCGATGTACGGGCCCATCTGGGACGCACCATTGCCGGTCGTTCGGTCACCACCACCGCCGATCTCGCCGACGTGGCCCTCGATGAGGCCAAGGTGGCGGTTGTTCCCGGTGAGGCGTTCGACGCGCCGGGCTACCTGCGGCTCAGTTTCGCCCTGGGGGACGACGACATCGTCGAAGGTGTGCAGCGGCTCGGCGCTCTGCTCAACGGGTCGTGACCGACGAGGCCACGCCCCCGGCCCCCGGTGCGTGGCCGTCCCCGATCACGGCCGACCTGGTGGTCGCTGCCTCGGTAGGTCTCGGCGGGCCGCAGTTGGCCGGCGGTCGGGTGTGGTGGTCGGAGGCCCGACCACACGAGAACGGGCGGGTCCAGTTGGTGCAGCGCCCAACAACTGGGGATGGACCGGCCGTCGACGTGCTCCCCGAAGGTTTCTCAGTCCGCTCGCGGGCGCACGAGTACGGCGGGGGAGCGTGGTGGGTCACCGGGAACGAGGTGGTGTTCACCAATGCCGATGACCAGCGTCTGTGGCGATGTGCGCTCGATGGTGAGGGGATGCCGCGTGGTGCGCCCACACCGCTGACCCCCGAACCGTCGACACCGATGGCTGACCGGCACGCCGACATGCGGCCCACGGGTGACCGGCGGTGGTGGCTCTGTGTGCGGGAACCAGCCAGCGGCCACAGTCCCGACGAGCTCATTGCCGTGCGCTGCGAACCCGACGGAGAACCTCGTGAGCCGGTGGTGCTGTGGTCGGGTGCCGACTTCGTCTCCAACCCCCGCATGTCCCCCGACGGTCGTCACGTGTGTTGGTTGTCATGGGACCTGCCCGACATGCCGTGGCAGTCATCGGTGCTGTGGGTGGCCGAGGTGGCTTACGACGGACCCGACGGCACCCCGGGTCTCCTAGCGCCCGAAGCGGTACTCGGTGGCGGTGGTCTCTCGCTCGCCCAACCCGGGTGGCTCCCCGATGGCCGACTGGCGGTGGTCTCCGACGACGACAACTGGTGGAACCTGTGGGTCGCCGAGGGGCCCGGTCGGCCGGGCCGATCAGGGTTCTCCCAGGTCACGATGGTGGCCGGAGAGTTGGCACCGCCACAGTGGGTGTTCGGCCAGCAGACGTGGGGGGTCACCGACGCCGGGGACGTCGTCGGAGTGTGGCGCGCTGATGGCAACGATCACATCGGGGTGATGGCGGCGGGCACCGACGAGATCCACTGGGTGCACAGTGGGCACACCGCTGTCGAGGGGGTGGCCGTGCACGGCGATTGCGTGGCGCTCATTGCCGGGTCGTTCACCTCTGAACATGAGGTGGTGGTCATTGATGTCGCCGACCTGCACGCCGCTGCGGTGGCAGGGACCCCCGCACCCATGAACGCCCGTCGTGCCGCCCGTGATCTCGGGCTGGACCCCGGTTGGTTCACGTGGCCCGAACCGGTGAGCGTCCCGACCACCTCGGGCCAGCGCACCCACGCCCTCGTCTACCCGCCGGCCAATCCTGATGTCAGCGAGCCCAACGGGCCGCCGCCCCTCATGGTGCTCATCCATGGCGGGCCGACGGCGGCCGCCCGACCACTGCTGTCCATGGCCGTGCGTTACTGGACCTCACGAGGTTGGACGGTGGCTGACGTGAACTACCGCGGGTCCACTGGGTATGGGCGTCGCTATCGGAATCAACTCCATGAGGGTTGGGGTGTGGTGGACGTGGCGGACTGCGTGGCCGTGGCGCAGTGGCTGGCCGACGAGGGCCGCGCCGACCCCGACCGCATGGTCATCCGGGGAGGTTCGGCCGGCGGGTTCACGACCTTGGCGGCCCTGTGCGACAGCGACGTGTTCGCCGCAGGTACGAGTCTCTACGGCATTGCCGATCTCGAGTTGCTCGCCGCCGAGACCCACCGGTTCGAATCCGGCTACAACGACTGGTTAGTCGGGACGTTGCCCGACCACGCCGACCGGTACGTGGATCGTTCTCCCATCCACCACATCGACCGCCTCGATCGGCCGCTCCTGGTGTTGCACGGGGCGGAAGACGCAGTGGTGCCACCGAGTCAGGCCGAACTGGTCGTGGGGGCACTGCGTTCCGCGGGGGTGCCGGTGGGGTACCTGCTCTTCGACGGCGAGCAGCACGGGTTTCGTCGGGCAGAGACGCTGGTGCGGGCACTGGTGGCCGAGGCGTACTTCTTCGCCACGGTGCTGGACCTACCCGGCGCTGCTGAGCCCCCACCGGCCTATGACGGCCCGTGGCCGCCGGTGGTCATCGACAACCTGCCGTCGCGCTGATCCATGTGGCACTGACGGGTGCCCAGCGGTCATGCTGGGGGTATGGCCCGCATCCTCGTGACCGAAAAGATTGCCGACCGCGGACTCGATCGGCTTCGGGCGGCGGGTCACGAGGTGGATGTCCAACTCGACTTCACCCCTGAGACCCTGCCGTCACTGGTGGCGGGTGCTGCGGCCCTCATCATCCGCTCCGCCACCCAGGTCACGGCCGAGGTGCTCGAAGCCGGCCGCGACCTCGTGGTCGTGGGCCGGGCCGGCATTGGCCTCGACAACGTGGACGTCCCGGCGGCGACCGCTCAAGGCGTCATGGTGGTCAACGCCCCTCAATCCAACATCCTCTCGGCGGCCGAGCAGACCATGGCACTGCTGTTGGCCCAGGCCCGCAACGTCCCCCAGGCCCACGCCGCCCTC
>JALRFT010000303.1 GCA_023261915.1 Acidimicrobiales bacterium
TCCACCACCTCGTGACGCACGCGGCGACCGTTGTCGATGAGCCACTGGATGGCGTCGGTGATCTCGAGCTCGCCACGAGCGGACGGCTCGATGGCGCGCACTGCCTCGTGGATCGACGGATCGAACAGGTACACCCCGACCAACGCCAGATCCGACGGCGGGTCCTCGGGCTTCTCCACCAGTCGCACCACCTCGCCATCCCCACCGATCTCGGCGACACCGAAACGCTGAGGGTCGTGCACGTGGGCGAGGAGTATCTGTGCCGAGGGTGGATCGCCATCAATGTGTTCCTGAGAGGTGTGGCTCCGGTCCTCATCGAACGCGGCGACAAAATCGGCGATCCCCTGACGCAGAAGGTTGTCCCCGAGATACATCACGAAGTCGTCGTCACCGAGGAAATCGCGGGCGATCAGGACGCAGTGGGCCAGACCCAGGGGAGCATCTTGGGGGATGTAGGTCACCTGCAGTCCGAAGCGGGACCCGTCACCGACGGCCTCGGCGATCTCGGCCCGGGTGTCGCCGACGATGATGCCCACCTCGGTGATACCCGCCTCCGCCATGTCCTCAAGGCCGAAATAGAGGATGGGCTTGTTGGCCACGGGCACCAGCTGCTTGGCACTCGTGTGGGTGATGGGGCGCAGGCGGGTGCCGGCGCCCCCGGAGAGAATCAGGCCCTTCACCTCGCCGTTCTACCACCCATGACTGCCGGGACGCACGACCCCGGGCACCGGCCCCTCACCGGGTGGCCGAAGGCGGTTGCGGCACAACCCACGCCGCAGGCGCGTCAGCGAGGCGCCACAGCGCGGTGACGATCTGGGCTCGGGTAACCGCCACCCCCGGACCGAACACCGTGCTGCTGCCGCCGAGACCCCCGGTGACGCCGTACTCAGCCATCCACGCGGTCGGGGCATCGAACCAACTTCCCGGCGGCACGTCGGAAAAGCCACCCGATTGAGTGGGCGTCTTCTCACCGGTTGCTCGCCACAACATCGCGGCCATCTGGGAGCGGGTAACGCCACCGGCGGGATCAAAGCGTGTCGGATCTCCTCCGACCCCACGGACCACGTCACGTTCCCGGGCCCAACACGAAGCCCCGGCGAAACTGGCCGTGGGTGCCACGTCGCTCCAACCACACGAACTCTGGGCGGCCGGCGAACCGAAGTAGCGCCACAGGAACGTGACGAACTGAGCTCGCGAGAGCGCGGCATCAGGGCTGAACAGCCATGGGGTGGGGAACCCGCTGGTGAGGGACCTCTCAGTCGACCAGCGGACCGCTTCGATGTACCAGCCCGAGGTGTTGACGTCCGCAAAGTCCCCCTCGGTGACCGTGACGGTGCGACACGCCACCGTGGTGGAGCCCGCCAGCACACACAGCGTGTGGGGTCCCCGTCGCGTCGGAAGGGTGAGGTCGAAACCCCGCCGCGTGTCGAATCCCGGCCAGACGCGAGCCACGTCGGCACGTGTTCCCGACGCCGTGGCGGTTCCTGCCTGGAATCCGTCGATGGTGAAGGTCAGGTTCACCGGGTCCGCACTCGTCCACCGCAGGGCCCACCCGCGGGCACGCACCGCTCCGTCAAGGGCCTCGAGTGTGTCGAGACTTCCGACGACCGGGGTGGAGGGAACCACGACGGCGAGGCACCGCAACGGCACCTTCTCGTTAGTGGGGAGGTCCGTACTCGTCACACATACCTGACGCGATCCGGGGGTTGAGGCCACGGGAACGGTGATCGAGAATCCCCGTGAAGCGCCGAACGCTGGGTAGGCCTGCGCCACATCGGCACGATTGAGCACCGCAGCAGCCGTGGCGACCACGGCCCCATCGATGCTGACCTCAAGATCCACGGCGGCGTTGCTGTCGGGGTCGGCCAACCACCCAATGACTTGGACCCCCCCGGGGGCGAGTCGCGCCGCCTCGAGGTTGCCCAGTGGTGCCGCCGAGACGGTCACCGTGCGACACCCCAGTTGCGGGTTGGTGTCGCCGTAGGGACCCTTGTTGATGCCAAAGGCACACACCGTGCGCTCACCGGCGGGCACGTTGGTGATGCGGAGTGAGTAGCCGTGGGCGTCCCCGTAACCCGGCACAACCCTGCCCACGTCGGGACGGGACCGGTCAGCGCGCACTGACCCTCCCCACTTGCCGTCGACATAGAGGTGCACGTCAATGGGCCCGGAGGTGTCGGGGTCGATGGACCAACCGGCAGCGGTGACGGCGTTGGCCCCTGAGGTCAGCGTGTCGAGCGAGCCAAAGGGAGATTCAACCTTGTTTCCCCACGGCGTGGTGGCGACTCGCTTGGGGCCGCAGTCACCCCGGCCGTATCCGACGTCACACAACAGGGTCGACCCGGTCACCTTGGCCCAAGTCAGGCTGGTTCGGGCGTTCGCCCGCACCGGTTTGCTCGCCACGATCGTTGCGTCGTACCCGGTGTCAATCGCCAGCCAGTAGCGATACTCGATGCCATTGATGGCGAACACATAGAACGCTGCAGACAACGGGGTCGGCCCGGCACCGTCGGCAGCCCACGAGTTCCACCCCTCGGCCCGGGCGGCGTCGACGCGGTGGCAGGCCACTTCGGTTGTGCCGCCGATACGACAGGTGGTGGGGATCATCCCACCGAGGCGGCCCACCCTCGGGTCACGAGTGATGTTGGTGAACACCCCTCCGACGTACATCTCGTTGAACCGGTCAACGCACACGTTGGTCGATCCCGACACGCACGCGTACCAGGGGGACCACGCGTACTTCATCCGAGTGACGGCGTCCCCCGACGATGAACAGAACCGTGAGGCCATCACTGAGGCCGCAGTCGCCGCCGACGACTCCGTCGAGATCGCCCCCGCTGCCGTGAGGTCCCAGCCTCCGGCGGAGTCGAATTGCCACATCCCCATACCGGGGTGCCAAAAGGCCCGTCGGTAGGTCGTGGCTCGGTCACCGAAGGCGTAGAGACCGGTCTGGTTGTCCCAGCGACTCATCGTCATCGGACTCGGTGACGTGGTGCGGGACCACACTGCGCCCGTCTCATGGAACACGGGGGCGAGCATCATGGCCGCCAGACGGTCACCCGAGAGGCCACAGTCGGGTCGGGCCGAGGTCTTGGCGGCCGCAATGATGTCGGCAACTGGGACCTCCCCGACCGCCCGAGTCGCTTCGGCCGACGCCGGTGAGGCTCCCAGGAACGCGCCGGCTAGCACCCCTGCGGCGACAGCGGGGAGCAGCAGCCAGCGCCGCAGCCTCGGGCCCCGACAAGCGTTCACCGTGATGCCAGTCACGTTCCCGACACTCCCCACAGCAACGGTGGCACACCAGCCAGTCCGTCGGCGGACGGCGGGGCGAGGGTCAATGCTGCGTCCGCCTGCGTGCCGGCACCGAGCTCGTCGAGGGGGAGGTCCGTGCCAGGACGGGGAACAGCGACGGAGGCGAGTCCAAG
>JALRFT010000161.1 GCA_023261915.1 Acidimicrobiales bacterium
GACGCCGACGCCGACACGGTGGTGGTCGTTGACCTCGCCGGCGACGAAGCAGTGTGGGCGACGGTGCGGACGACGCTCACGGGCACCGCCGACACCCCCGACTTCGACCTGTGGACCGACACGTGGCTGATGCCCGGTGTCAACGAGATCCGGGTGCACGGGCCGCTCGCTGCTCCCCAGTTGTGGTGGACATGGGACCAAGGACAACCGTTCCGTTACACGCTCACCACCACGGTCGAGATCGACGGCTCGGCCCACGCCGCCGATCAGCGACTCGTTGGGGTGCGGACCATCGAGGTTGGTGATGACTGGGTGTGGCGGCTCAACGGTCGTCCGGTGTTCATCCGGGGCATGAACTACATCGGCCATCAGTGGCTGAGCGCCCTCAGTGACGAACTCGCCACCACCGACGTGGGTCTCGCCACCGGGGCAAACCTCAACGCTCTGCGGGTGCACGCCCACGTGACCGCCCCGGCGTTCTATGACGCGTGCGACGCCGCCGGGGTCCTGATCTGGCAGGACCTCCCCATGCAATGGGGTTACGCCGATACGGCGGAGACCTACCGCGTGACCCGTCAGATGGTGCGCGAGGTCATCGACCTGCACGGGTGGCGACCCGCAGTGGCGTTCTGGTGCGCCCATAACGAGGCACCATGGAACGAACCGTGGATGGCCGAGGAGGCGGGTCGCTACGTTCCCGATCAGAACCAGCGCCTCGACCACGAACTCGCCGACCTGTTCCGGGAACTCGATCCGTCCCGGCCGGCGCTGGCCAACTCCGGCGCAGGCGACGGACACACCTACCCCGGCTGGTACTGGGGCCACTGGAAGGTGGCCGCCGAGATTCCCGGCGGGGCCTTCGTCACCGAGTACGGCGCCGAGGCGGTACCGAATCTCGAGACGGTGCGGACCTACCTCCCCGAGGGAGCCACGGCCGAAGACTGGACCTACCACGGGTTCCAGCACCATGAGATCAGCACCCACGTCGGAGTGACCCTGTTGACCCACAGCGTCGAAGAGGTCATCGCCGCCACCCAGCGCTACCAGGCCCGACTGCTGCAGTTCGCCACCGAGCACTACCGGCGCCGCAAACGCGAACGGGTGCAGGGCATCATGCCGTTCATGCTGGTCGACCCGTGGCCGTGCACCAGTTGGTCGGTGATCGACCACCTGCGGACCCCCAAGGCCGGCTACCACGCCATCGCCCAGGCCATGCAACCCGTACTTCCCAGCATCGAAGCGGCCGACGACACGTTTCCCGGACCGAACCCGCTCGCCCCCGAACCGGCCGTGTTCGGCATCTGGTGGATTAACGACCTGCACCGGAGCTTCCGTGACGCCGAACTGTCGTGGCGACTCGTGGACGAGGCCGGAACCGAACTCGATTCGGGATCGGCGGTCGTGCAGGTATTCGCCGACGCTGCCCGCCGGGTCCTCCAGGCCGGACCCTTCGACCTGCCACCAGGTTCCTATGCCATCGAGTCCCGCATCGGTACAGCCGAGGGTGAGGAACTCGGCACCAACCGCTGGTCGTTCGCCATCACCCCCGCAGCCACCTTCGACGAGGACACCCCATGAGCCTTCGACTCGCCGTGCTCGGCCACGGCTTCATCAGCGATCTCCACACCCGCGCCGCCCATGAGATAGGGGCGATCGTCGTGGAGGTGTGCGGACGTGACCACGATCGGGTCTCGGCGTTCGCCGCCCGCCACGGCATCGAACGGGTCAGCACCGACTGGGTGGCAACGGTGGCCGCTACGGACGTCGACGCCGTGGTCATCGGGACCCCCAACGCCCTCCACCATCCCCAGGCCATGGCCGCCATTGCGGCCGGCAAACACGTGCTCGTCGACAAGCCCATGGCCCTCAACGTGGCCGAGGGTGCCGAGATGGCGGCGGCGGCCGACGCCGCCGGGGTCGTGCTGTGCGTCGGGCACATGTGGCGCTATCGCAACGAGGTCATCAAGCTGCGCGACCGGATCGCCGCCGGTGACCTCGGCCGGGTGGTCCGCACCCGTGGCTACGGCATCCATGCCTCATGGGGGCCGTCGGGTTGGTTCGTGGATCCAGCGTTGTCCGGCGGTGGAGCGCTCATCGACATGGGGATCCATGCCATCGACACCGCCCGCTTCCTGCTCGGTGATCCCCCCGCTCGTCGGGTAGTGGCCTCCATTGGCCACGCCCACGGTGACTACCACGACGACATCGATGACGACGGGGTGGTACTCATCGACTGGGCCAATGGAGTGCGCTCGGTGGTGGAGAGCGGCTGGTGGCAGCCAGTACTCGACGGGGTCGAGGCCGATACCGAGGTGTACGCCACGGGCGGTCACGCCCGCATCTGGCCCGAGTTCACCGCCGCCACCCCGCCACCCGATGACTACGAGCACTGCGCCCTGCCGATGTACGCCGCCCAGATGGCCGATTTCGTATCGTGCTGTGCCACGGGGGCGACCCCGGTGGCCTCGGCGGCGGTGGGCCTCGAGGCACTGCGCATCG
>JALRFT010000204.1 GCA_023261915.1 Acidimicrobiales bacterium
CCGATCTCACCGGCGACCTTGATGATCGTCCGCCTCAGCACCTCCGCGTAGAGCTCATAGGAGCCGGCCATGATCTCGGCCTGAACCTCGAAGAACCGGTCCAGGAAGGGCCCGGTCTCAAAGCTGAAGCCATCCTTGGCGGCCTCTTCGGCGCAGGCGGTGGCAATACCCTTTTCCCAATCGATCAGGGTTCCGTAGCAATCAGTGGTGACCCACTCGATGTTCTTGAGGCTCGGAAGCGGCACGCGTGATGATCCATTATGCCGATAGGCTCACGGCTCGGTGCTTTCCCGCACCACTGCCAGAAAATGGACCTCCTCGAATATCAGGGACAAGAGCTCTTCTCCCGGAACGGCATGGCCGTCCCGAGCGGGCGTCATGCCGCCTCGGTCGAGGAGGCAGTAGAGGCAGCCCGGGAGCTCGGTTTCCCGGTCGCAGTCAAGGCCCAGGTACTGATTGGCGGGCGGGGCAAGGCCGGCGGAATCAAGGTCGCCGCCGACGAGGGCGAAGCCCGGGCCCACGCCGAGGCGATCCTCGGAATGGACATCACGGGGCCTCACGGCGAGGGGCCCTTTCGAGTCGAAGAGCTCTGGATCGAGACCGGGACCGAGATCGAGGCCGAGTTCTATGCATCGGTGATCCTCGACCGCTCAGCCAAGAAGCAGCTGGTGATGCTCTCGCGTATGGGAGGAATGGACATCGAGGAGGTCGCTGCCAACAGTCCCGAGGCCCTGGTCCGCCACCATGTCGATCCGCTGGAAGGCCTCACCGAGGCCGAGTCGGCCAGGATCGTCGCCGACGCCGGGATACCGGAGGAGTATGCCGAGGCGACCGCACAGACCCTGAGGGTCCTGGTCGAGCTGGCCAAGGCCGAGGACGCCACCCTGGTCGAGATCAATCCCCTCGCCGCCGAGTTCACGGCGTGGACCGACTGGTTGGTCGAGGAGGGGTACGACCTCGGAGAGCGACCCATCGACACCGTCTACGTTCCCCAGGATGTGCCGATACCACCCGGTCGGGGGGCCACCTGGCGTCCGGCACGCTACGACGCCGACCACACCGAGTCGGCGTTCCTGACCAACCGCTTCCTCGACTGGTTGCAGGAGAACGACACTGGTGAGCCGTGGTGTGCCCACCTGTCGTACTTCCGTCCCCACCCGCCCTACATCGCCCCGGAGCCCTACAACGACCTCTACGATCCGGCGACCGTCACGCCGCCGGTCCGTTGTGCCGAGCGCGACGATCAAGCGGCCCTGCACCCGTTCCTCGCCGGGGCCATGGCAATTCTTCCCTCACCCCTTGACGACGTGGACCAGGCCCAACTGCAGGCCACGTACTTCGGCATGGTCACCGAAGTCGACGCCCAGTTCGGCCGGGTCATCACTGCCCTCGCCGAGCGCGGCGTCCTCGACGAGACCCTCATCGTCGTCACTTCCGACCACGGTGAACAGCTCGGCGATCACTGGCTCATCGAGAAGGTGGGCTATGCCGACCCCTCCTACCGGATCCCACTCATCGTGCGCTGGCCGGGCCACACCGACAGCCCGGGTCGGGTCGTGGACGCCTTCACCGAGAGTGTCGACGTCGTGCCCACGCTGGTCGATCTTCTCGGTGGTGAGATCCCCGACTTCTGTGACGGGTACTCGCTGCGCCCGTGGTTGACGAATGAGGACCGGTCAGATGCGGCCCGGCGTCGATGGCGGCAGTTCGTCGTCACCGAGTACGACTTTCGGGATCCGACCTCGTCGTGGATCACCGACGCCTACGGTCTGCGCCACGACCAGTGCGGCATCTGTGTCGTCCGTGACGAGCACGGAAAGTACGTCCACTTCGGCGGCTACTTTCCCGCCTTGTTCTTCGACCTCAACGAGGACCCGGGCGAGTTGGTGAACCGTGCCGAGGACC
>JALRFT010000227.1 GCA_023261915.1 Acidimicrobiales bacterium
CTGTCGAGGTCCCGACCCCTACCACCTCGGTCAACAGGTATGAGGACGATGACCAGTACGACGACGACGAAGACGATGACGATGACGACGACGAAGACGACGACTACGAGGACGAAGATGACGACTGACCCTTCCGCCCGATCGGGCGAGGGTGTCGGGCAGCAGCGTCGAACGACTCGTCGACGTTCTCGTCAGCGGGCCGGTATGGCGTCACGGGTCTTTCTGGCGGGAGCCAGCGTGGCCGCAACAATCGGGATCTCCACCGCTGTCGCTCTCGCCGATCGGGCAACCGCAGTTGAGGCCAATGAATCGGCTGCGGCTGCCGCCTCCGTTCCGGTGGTGCCGACGACCACTGCGCCGCCCCCCCCGGTGGTGGTGGTCCGTCGGCACCACGTGGTGCAGCCGGTGGTGCCGGGTGGAAGCGCATCCGCTGAGGTCGCAGGGCCCGCTCAAAGCCCGGTGGCTGCGAGTGGTGGCACGACGGAGATCTTCTCGCCGCCGGCGACGCCATCGGCCCCCGCCGTTGCTCCGCCTGCGCCCGCTCCCGCCCCGGTGGCTCCTCAGCCCGCACCTCCGACGACGGTCTCGCGAGCAAGCTGACGGCAATGGGATCAGTCCAGTTCCTCGCCATGGGGACGACCTGTCGTCTCGAGACGTGGGCGGTGGATACAGGCTCAGGCCCGAACGACGGTTCCGAGGTTTGTCACCAACTGGTTGAGGAACTTGGGACCCTCGAGGCCCGGTGGAGTCGCTTCGTCCCGGGAAGCGATGTCAGTCGTATGAACCGCCATGCCGGGGTCGAGGTCCCGGTGGCATCCGAGACCTCTTTCTTGGTCGCCAGTGCGGTTTCGGCCTGGGAGCTCACCGGTGGCCTCTTTGACCCGACGGTGCTGGGCGCTCTCGAGTTCGCCGGGTATCCACCGGCCGGTTGGCATGGAGGGGTCGCCAGTGAACCACCTCGCGCACATTCGACCACCGCTGTTCCCGGGCCTCACGGCATCGTCATCAATGTCGAACTGGGAACCGTGTCCTTACCGAGTGGAGTCGGCTTCGATCCGGGCGGTATCGGGAAGGGACGCGCCGTCGACCTGCTCGTTGAACGGGCGCATGCGCTCGGTGCCAGTGGCGTGTGCGTTGATCTCGGCGGTGACGTGAAGGTCAGTGGTACGACTGGAGGTCCCGACGCCTCGTCGTGGTGTGTCGAGGTGGACCATGGAGAGGGTCGGGTTGCCTCGGTGGTGTTCGACTCGGGGACTGCCGGAGCCGTGGCTACGAGTTCAATCCTTGCCCGACGATGGCATGGGCCGGATGGACCCGCTCACCACATCATCGACCCTCGTTCGGGGCGGCCATCGCAGTCTGATCTCGTTGCTGTCACCGTCGTTGGTGGCGAGGCGATGTGGGCTGAGGTGATTGCCAAGGCGGCGGTGGTCGGGGGCTCGCACGAGGGTCGGATGCTCGTGGAGCGATTGGGATTGTCGGCGCTGGCAACGACGACCCGCGGATCTGTTCTCCACTGGGGCTCGATTGATTCCTTCATTCCTGCGTCGGAACTTCAGGTGATGCCGTCATGACCCCACTGGTCGTGCTCGCTCAGGCCAGCGGTGAGGAATCAAAGTTGTGGTGGCATCTCGCACGATCGTCAGGGATCGTGGCATGGGCATTGGCGGCACTGGCCGTGTTATGGGGTGTGGCGCTCGCTACCCGGGCACTGGGTCGTCGACCGCAGGCTCCCTGGCTTCTGGCTGTCCATCGGTTCCTTGGGTTGCTGTGCATTGTGTTCGTGGGCGTACACCTTGTCGCTCTCTACCTCGATCCCTTCATCAAATACGGTCTGGAGGACCTCTTCGTCCCGTTGGCGTCGTCGTGGAAGCCGGTGGCCGTGGCGTGGGGCGTCGTCGCCTTCTATCTGCTGGTCGCCGTCGAGATCACGTCACTTCTTCGTCAACGCATGCCGGCCCGTCTGTGGCGAGGTATCCACTTGACCAGTTACGTGATGTATGTGTTGGCCACCGTTCACCTACTCACGGCCGGCACGGATCGAACCAATCCAGTGATGCTCGGTTCGGTCATGGCGACAGTGGCGGTGACACTGTTCTTTCTTGCCTACCGGGTGGTCGGTCCGGGTCGCGCAGCGAGTGTGCGCAGTTCGACGTCGTCATCGACGCCAACCCGTGTCGGCTAGCGCCGCTGGTTCTTGTGCGCCCCCTGGGGGTCGAACCCAGATCCCTCGGATTAAAAGTCCGGTACTCTGCCATTGAGCTAGAGGCGCTTGCTCGCTCCGCGAACGCTGATCACCGTAGACGCTGAGCAGTTGATTCCACGATCGGAATGGCCCTGCCCACGTCCGTCAGACCCCGCGTCAATCCGCGGTTCAGCGGGTCCGTGTCTCGGTCAGTCCCCGCGGTAGATCACACCGCTGGTGCAGGTCTCACGTACTTCGATGGCAATCAGTCCGGCGAGGTCGGGAGCGATGCGGGTCCACAACCAGCGGGCCACGACCTCACTGGTGGGGTTGTCGAGCCCGTCGATGTCGTTGAGGTAGCGATGGTCGAGTTGGCCGATGACGGGCGCAACCACGGCTGACACGTCGGCGAAGTCGGTCACCCACCCCGACACCTCACCCACGTCGCCTTCAATGGCGACTCGGACCCGAAATGAGTGTCCGTGGAGTCGAGCGCACTTGTGGTCGGCAGGCACGTTGGGCAGGCGGTGGGCTGCTTCGAATCCGAACTCGCGGAACAGTTCCATCCCCTCCAGTGTGCCCCACCCTGACGGGTGGCGGCGATTGCGCCAATCAGCGGACCGCGCCACCATGAGGCCATGCCCCGCTCGCGCCTGGTCTCAGCAGCCGTTGTTGCCGGCAGTGGCGCCAGCCTTGTCGCCGCAACCATCGGGGCGATCGCCATCTGGCGTCGGCTACCCGAATCCCGGCGTACCCGGGCCCGACGATCGCTGCGGGTGTGGCGCCTCACGGCCCGACGGGCGACCCACTTCGCAGTCATGAAAGCTACGGGTGTGGCCGTCGGGGAGCGTCGGCGGCAGGAGCTCGAGGACCGCTTTGCCGTGGCCACTGCCGAGGACATCGCCGCCGAGCTGGGTCAGATGAAAGGCGTGCTGATGAAAGTCGGCCAGCTTGCGTCCGTCATCGCCGACGGGCTTCCCGACGAGGCGCGGGCCGCGCTGGCCCAGTTGCAGGCCGATGTTCCCCCAATGGCACCCTCAGTTGCTGAAGGCGTGCTGACGGCGGATCTGGGTGCGCCGCCCGACGAGGTGTTCCTCGATTTTGAGCTTGAACCCATCGCCGCTGCTTCCATCGGTCAGGTGCACCGCGCCGTGACCCGTGACGGCCAGCGGGTGGCGGTCAAGGTGCAGTACCCGGGGGTGGCCGATGCCATCCGGGCCGACCTCGACAACGCCGAGATGCTCTACGGCATGCTGTCGGCGGTTGCGCTCCCTGGTCTCGAACCGGCGGCGCTGGTGGAGGAACTCCGGGCACGCATGGGCGAGGAGCTTGACTACCGGCTTGAGGCCCGCAACCAGCAGGAGTTCGTCGAGCGCTACCGGGGTCACCCGTGGATCCGCATCCCCGAGGTCCGTCACGACCTCTCAGGCGAACATGTACTCACCAGCGACTGGTGCGACGGTCGGGGGTTCGCCGAGATCGCCGGGGCTGACGAGACGACCCGCCAACACATCGCCGAAGTGGTGTTCCGTTTCGCACAGTCGTCAGTGCTCCGCTACCGATCGTTCAACGGTGATCCCCACCCGGGCAACTACCGCTTCGCCGACGATGGCACTGTCGTGTTCTTGGACTTCGGGTTGGTCAAGCAGTGGCCCGATGACGAGTTCGTCGGTCTTATGGCCGTCCTGCGTCCGGTGCTCGATCAAGACCCCGAGACGCTGGTTGAGTACATGGTCGATGCCGGTTTCCTTGCCCGCAACCACCGACTGTCTGCTGAACAGGTTTGGGCCAGTGTGTCCGCCCCCTACGAGCCCTACTTCCACGAGGAGTTCACCTTCACGCCGTCGTTCGCCGCCGGGGCCATGCGCACGATCGCCGATCCGACCGGGCCCAACCGTGCCGTGATGCGGGCGCTGAACTTGCCGGGGTCGTTCGTGATCGTCAACCGGGTGCTGTGGGGCATGGGCGGGTTGCTCGGCCAACTCGGAGCGACCAACCGCTGGCGCGCCATTCTCGAGGAATACCTGTTCGACGCTCCGGCGTCCACGCCGATGGGGGTGGCCGAGGCGGCGTGGCGCGCCGACCGGCAGCGCTCAGAGGTTGGGCGGTAGGAACGCCAACTCGTCGTCAACGAGTTCGACGCGTTCCCCGAGGACGACACCGGCCTCGCCCCGATGGGTGAGGTGTCGGCCACCGAGATTGGGCACCCGTTCGAAGCCGAGACCGTGGTCTTCTTCGAGAACGTAGATGACCCCGCCGTGACTGACGACGAGAATCTCGGCTCCGGCGTACTCGCGGTGCAGATGATGGAGTGCGTCGTGGACGCGCTCGAGGAAGGGTTCGGTCGCCTCGAACCCCGGGGGTCGCCGTCGGTCGTCGAGGTAGCCGGGCCACGCCGATTCAATCTCGTCCTTGGTCAGGCCTTGCCATTCCCCAGCGTGCCGTTCGCGCCAGCGGGCGTCGATGAGAACGGGACCGACCCCCAGTTGCTCAGCCACGATGCCGGCGGTCTCCACCGCCCGGCCGAGGTCGGAGGCCACCACGAGATCCACTGAGCCGATGCGCTGGGATGCCGATGTTGCCTGCAACCGACCGAGGTCGGAGAGCGGAGGATCCTCCTGGCCTTGCCATCGTCCGAGGGCATTCCATTCCGACTGGCCGTGGCGAACGAGAAGGATGCGGGTCACCCCCCGACGGTACCAACCCGGGGCGCGCCGCCCTCCCGCACTCGGTGGGTTGGTGGCACCCGGGTAGTCTCCGCTCATGCCCTCCCTGCGGATGTTCGCCTCGGCGCGTGACGCCGCCGGGTGCGGTGCCGACGAAGTTCCCGGTGCCACCGTCGGCGAGGTGCTCGCCGCCGCCGAGGCCCGCTACGGCGAGCGCTTCAGCTCCCTGTTGCCGTCGTGTCGGGTATGGCTCAACGGCGAGGAAACGTCGATGGAGGCAGCGGTCGCCGTGGGCGATGAGATCGCCGTGCTTCCGCCGGTCTCGGGCGGGTGTGGTGCCGAGGTGGTTTCAGCGGTGCGGTGGTCTCGGTGAGGACCCCATCCAACCCCGTCCTCGATCGTGTGATCGAGCCCGCCCCCTCAGGCGTGGTGCACGTCGGCCTGGCCATCGTGTGGGTTGCCGTGCAGGTGCTGGCACTTCTCGCCGGTGTCTGGGGTGTCGCAGTGCTCTTCGCTGTCATGGCGGGGGTGGCGGGACTGCAGGCCGTTCGCACGTGGCGTGCCGTCGGAATCGCGGCGAACCGCATGGTGGCTGGTTGGGGTCCTGTGGCCGTCACCATGTTCGCCATCTTCGGTGCGCTGTGGGCCGGCCTGGCGCTGTTGGGGGTGGTGGTGGCCGCCATCGTGGTGTCGGTGGCGGTGCGGGGTCGAGGGGGCCCCCTGGCCGCAGCCGGGGCCACCGTGCGGTGTGCGCTGGGCCCGGGTGTGGTCGGGCTGAGTGTCGTCCTGCTCTACGACTCCGGGTGGGCGGTCGTGGCGATGCTGTTGTTGCTCGTCGCCGGATACGACCTGGCGTGTTGGGTCTGGAGTGGTGATGACGTTGGGCCGTATCTCACCCGTCTGTTGGGCATCATCACCGTGATGGTGCTCACCCTCGCTGCCTCGGCCATCCACACGGTGTTCGAACTCGACCCGTTTGGACCGGTGGCTGTGGTGTGGGTGTTCGGAGGGCTGGCGGCAACGTTGTGCCCGCTCGGTCCGATGGTCGGATCGTTGGTGCTGCCGTCGGCCGGTGCCGAAGCACCCGCACTCCGGCGGATCGACGTGCTGATGGTGGTGGCCCCAGTTTGGCTGGCTGCTCTGTGGGGCTACCTCGGCTAGTCGACGGTGACGTCGGACTCGGACCGGAACGTCTCGTAGATGTGCAGCAGGGTCCGCTTCTGATCCTCGGTGAGGTGCGGGTCCCGACGAATGTGGGTGGGCAGGTCGGCACCCTCAGGTTCGTCGAGGATGCCGGCCCGCACATAGAGCGACTCGGCCGAGATCTCGAGCGCCTTGGCGATGCGTTGAAGGATGTCGGCCGACGGTCGACGCAGCCCTCGCTCGACCTGACTGAGATAGGGGTTCGAGATGCCGGCACGCTCGGACAGCTTGCGTAGGGAGAGTTCGGCAGCCCGTCGTTGGTCGGCGATGAACTGCCCGAGGTCCCCGAGTCGCTTGTCGAGTTCGCTCACGACCACGATGGTACGACCATCGGCCACTCCACCGGTCGTCGGGGCGGCGTCGGGACTTGGTCGGGTCAACAAGGGGGTGGGTCAGGCCCACCGGTAGGCTCTTGGCCGTGACGTCGGTGGCCATGCTCTCCATGCATACTTCGCCTCTCGCCCAGCCGGGCGTGGGTGACAGCGGTGGCATGAACGTGTACGTGCGGGAGCTCGCCGGATCGCTGGCCCGGGCGGGGGTGGACACCACGGTGTTCGTTCGTCGCTGGCGCAACGACCTCGACGATGTGGTCGAGCCCGAACCGGGTTTCCGGGTCGTCCACGTCGATGCCGGCCCGGTGACGTTGGCCAAGGAGGATCTGCCTGCCGTTGTCGACGAGTTCGCCGACGGTGTGGCGTCGGTTCTCCATGCCGAACCACCGGTGTCGGCGCTGCACGCCAACTACTGGCTGTCGGGTCTCGCCGCCCACCGGCTCAAGCACCAACTCGAACTGCCGCTCGTGTGCACCTTCCACACGCTGGCTCGGGTCAAGGCTGAGGTGGGGGAGTCCGAGCCGACGGGGCGGGTGGCGGCCGAGTCTGAGGTTGTCGGGTGTGCCGATCGACTGTTGGCGTCGTGTCCGGCCGAGGCGGACCAGCTCATCGAGTTGTACGGCGCCGCACCCGACCGCATTGAGATCGTGCCCCCCGGTGTCGACCATGCCTTCTTCTCCCCCGGCTACGCCCCGGGGGAACGGGTGGGGGCGCGCACGGCTCTCGGTCTCGGTGCCGCTCCGGTCCTGCTGTTCGTGGGTCGCATCCAGCCGCTCAAGCGCGCCGGGCTCGCCGTTGCGGCCCTTGCCGCCATGCAGCGCCGCGACGCCACCCTCGTCATCGTGGGTGGGCCGAGTGGACCTGGTGGCGAGGAGGAACTGGCCGCAGTGAAGTCGTTGGCCGTCGCTGCCGGGGTTGCCGACCGGGTGCGTTTCGTTCCGCCCCAACCCCACCATCTCCTGTCGAGTTGGTACCGCGCCGCGGATCTCGTCGTCGTGCCGAGCCGGTCGGAGTCGTTCGGCTTGGTGGCGCTCGAGGCCGCAGCGTGTGGCACTCCCGTGGTTGCCGCCGCCGTGGGGGGGCTCACCTCCATCGTTGACGATGGGGTAACGGGCGTGCTGGTCGAGGGGAGCGATCCTGCCGTGTGGGCGGCGCAGATCGACATGGTTGTCGAGGACGCCGAGGGTGCTCGTGCCATGGCGGAGGCCGCAGTCGTGCGGGCGCGCAACTACACGTGGCCGACGGCAGCTGCGCGCCTGCGGCGGTTGTACACCGACCTCGCCCAGAGAGAACCGGTCCGATGCTGATCGTTGGCGGTCGTGGACTCGCTGGCGGCTGTCGTGGCTGATCGGGTGGCCAGCGACGACGAGTTCGCGGCTGCCGAGGCG
>JALRFT010000008.1 GCA_023261915.1 Acidimicrobiales bacterium
AGCGGGCTTTCTACCGGGTGCTCGTGATCTCTGTGGTCGAGCCCGGCTCGGTGCCGGCCAATCCCACCATGACCCCCGGCGTCTCGGTGCTCACCGTTTCCTCTGATGATGAACTCATCGGAGGCTGGAACCTGGAGTCGGTTCGATGAGCCGTCGTCTTCCCACGCTCATCTCGGTGATCCTGACCATCGGGCTGGGGGTGATCTCGGGGTCCCCGTGGTTCAACGCCTTCGTCAATCTCGAAGGTGGCCCCACGATCGTGATGGCGGTGGTGGCCGCTGCGGTCCTGAGTGTGGCGGTTCCGGCGGTCATTGGGGGAGTGCTGGGTCGACGCCTGCCACTCTCGCTGCCGGCCAGCGTCGTGGCGTACGTGCTCGCCGCTCTCGTCGTGGCCGTCACCCCGATCTTCTCCGTTGCTTCGCTCGGAGACGGTCTGACTTCGGCACTGGCCCGCATGTTGCAGAGCACCCCACCTCTCGTGGTGACGGCGGGCACCCTCATCCCGGCGTTCACCCTTGTCTGGATCACTGGCGCCGTCACCGGAGAGTTGCTGGTGAGGACCAAGATGGCGCTCGGACTCGTGGTCGCTCCTCTCATCGGTTTCGGTCTGGCGTTCGCCAGTACCGCCCAGCTTGAGCGGGACAGCGGCTTTTCCAGCCGGTCCGTGCTGTGGGCGTTTGTCGCCCTCGCCGTGACGGGAATGCTGATCGTGGTGCGTCGTATGGTGCTCGATGCTTCCACTGTGAGCGCCGACGCTGCTGCGGAGCGGGAGGTCGCCACCCGGTCCCCGGTCCTTGCCGTACTGCTGCTCGTTCTTGCCGGTCTCCTTGCTCTTTTGGTCGTGCCCCGTCTGCCGGGCACGACAGACGAGCCGTCGGCAATTGATCGTGAGCCGCCGGTCGATGCCCCGGTTCCAGACTCGCCGGTGGACGTCTTCGCCAACTACCGACGTCCTGACGGTCTCGTGCAGCCCTCGGTGATCGATGAGACCCTGCTGCGGGTCGAGATTGATCAACCCTCCAACGGCTACCTCACCGTGGCCAACCTCGACGACTACGACGGTGGCGCCTGGCGCTTCGACCGTCTCTTCACTCCCACGGGCTTCGAGGTTCCCGGTGATCCCGGCATCACCGACGAGACGATTGACCAGCGATACGAGATTCTCGAGACCCTGCCGTTCGCCGAGCAGTGGCTCCCTGCCATTGACCGCCCCGTGGCGGTGCCGCCCTTTGATGTGAACGTTGATGGCGACTCGTTCACGGTGCAGGCCGTCTACGACGAACCCACCGGCATGGTGGTGTCACCCTCACCAGTTGGCCCCGGCACCACGTACTCCGTGACGTCTCGGTCGACGTCTTCGACCCTCGATGACGTCTCGCTGCAGACCCCCGTGGCGAGTGCCAATGTGAGTGCCCCGGCGGCTACGACTGCGCTGGTGACCGACCCGAACCGGGTGCTCGACACCTGGGAGGCGCGCATCGCCGAGGATGCCGACACCGTGTTGGTCGGCGATGTTGAATCACTCGTCACGCTGCGGGACTGGATGCGTGAGCGCTTGGCGGTAACGCCTGACGACCTCGAAGCGAAGCTTGCCGCCCAGGGTGGGCGTGCCGACCCGGTTATCCGCAGTTTGGCGTTGGTGGCCATGAACGCCAAGTTGCTCGAGGGTGACGGTCAGGGAACACCGGAGCAGATCGCCACGATCTATGTGATGCTCGCTCGTCGGCTCGGTGTGCCGGCGCGTCTCGCTACCGGCTTCCGCCTCGTTGACGAGAGCGCGCGTGATGAGGGGATTGATGCGGGGACCTACGAGGTCACTGGCGCCGACGCATGGACCTGGGCTGAGCTTCTAATCGGTGATGAGGGTTGGGTGGTCGTTGACCCCACACCGCCCAAGGATCAGGTCGTGCCGCCCTCAACCACCACCACGTTGCCCGAGGGCTCCAAGCAGGAAGAAGACAAGCCCAACGAGGACCTCACGGCGATCCTGCCCAACCCGGTTGCGGCGGCACCACCTCCTGTCGAGGCACCCTTCCCGTGGTTCCTAGCCATTGTGGTCACTCTCGTGGTGCTTGGGCTCGGTGGATTCTTGCTGGCGGGAGGGTTGCGTCGGAGGCTCCGACGCAAGGGGCGTCGCACTGGTGATCCGCGTCAGCAGGTGGTCGGGGCGTGGGCCGAGATGCTCGATCAACTCGATGAGGCCGATCTCCGATCTCTTGAGCCGTTGTCGGGGCCCGAGGTGGCCGCCGTGGCGGCCGAGCACTTCGGTCCTGAGGTTGGTGCCCCCGTGGCCGGTATCGCCACGCTGTCGACACCGGCGGTATACAGCTCGGCTGAGATTGATGACGTCAGCGCCACCGAGGCCTGGCAGAACCTTGAGGCCGCCCGGGTGGCTCTTCGCCGCAAGCTCACCTCACGCCAGCGGTTCAAGGCCATGGTGCGCTCGCTCCGCCGCCGGAATTGATCCGCACTGGCGTTCGGTCGCTGGCCGGTTATTGCCGCAACGGTTACTTGCCGGCTTTGACCACAATCTCAACGGGCACGCTGTAGTCGCCAGCGACGGCCGTGCCGAGGCCGACCGGCTCGCTGTCGATCCCAAACAGTGACCGGAGCCATGAGGTCACGGCGTGGTTGATGATGGGGAAGGTGTCGGTCACGGGCACCGAGGGTGCTCCACAACCATCTGACCCCAGGGTCTTGAGCTGGGGTACTGCCTCGAGCAGTCCGCCCAGGCCGGAGGCTTCGGCCACGCCGATGATGCCCCGGCCGTTGCCGAAGGTGCAGAAGTCGTCGAAGCCGTTGTGGCCGACGCCTTCAAGGATCCAGAGCAGTGAGGGAGCGGGAGCGGCTTCGAATGCCGGTCGGGTGCGGGTCTCGGCCTCGACCACGGCGTCAGTCGTGCCCGCCATGAAGAACGAGGGCTTGTCCGGCAACGTCGGGGTTTCACTGGTCTGGGCGTCGGGGCCAAGTCGTGCACCTGAGGCCAGTGAGACGTAACCGTCCACGGCGGGCGAGGTGGCGTAGGCGAGGACTGTGCCGCCGCCAGCGGAGTGGCCGACGAGGCCGACGTTGTCGAAGTTCATGGTGTTGCCGAGGACACCACCCGAGGCGTTTTCAGCCTCGAGAAGGGTGAGGGTGCCTGACAGGTCCTCAACGGGGTCGGTGGGGGCGGCGCCGCCGCCGAGCTGGCTTGGGAGGTCTCGTGACGGGTGGTCAGGGGCGGCCACCACCATGCCCCACGAGGCCAGATGACTGGTCAGGAAACTGGACTGATAGCGGATGCCACTGAAGCCGTGGCTGAAGAGCACGACGGGGAATTGCTCACCAGCGGCAGCGGCGTCCCGGCCGGCATCGATGGTGTAGGTGGCCGGGACATCGGCGGTCAGCAGGGCCCGAACGGCTTCGGGGACGAACTCGCGCATGTCGTAGGTGTCGGTGCCCGTTGTGCCTGCCGCCGCCGGATACCACACCTCCACTTTGTTGCCGGTGGTCAGGGTGAGGGTGGTGATCCCCACGGGATAGGGCCCTCGCTCGGCGTAGGCGAAAGCATTCTCCGCCGCCGGGAGGGTGGTGGTGGTGTCGGTGGAAGCCGACTCCCCACTCGATCCACAGGCCGCGACGACAAGGAGAGCGGCCGCAAGGCAGGCGGCAAGGACAGGTCGTGGTGTACGCATGCCCCCATTGTGCCCTGCTGGCGAGGCCAGTGCCCGCTTGAAGAGGGTTCGAGCCCCGAGTCAGGAGACGTTGACGGTGAAGGTCGTGATCTCAGGGTTCTCAGCGGGGGCCGAGGGCCGGGCGTAGGTGAAGGTGATCGTGGTGGTGCCGGAGGCCACCGCCTTGAACTCAAAGATCGTCGACCCACCCGTGCCCACTGCACCACCATCATTTGGGGCTGCTTCCACGTTGCCCTCGGCATCCACCACGCTGACGACGGCGGGGTCGGGCGCTCCAGTGATCGACCACGAGTAGCCGGTCGAGGCGTTACTTGGGACCTTGATGGCGAACTCCTGGCCGGGAACCACGGCGATGGCGGTCGCCGGGTCCCGGAAGGTCAGGATGGGCGGTGTCGTGGCATCGGTGGCCGAGGTCGTTGACGACGAGGTGTCGTCACTGCGGGAACATCCTGCTGCGAGCGAGAGGGCGAGAACGACGGCGCACGATGCGGCGAGGGCCTTTTTCACGGTGAATCTCCTCTGGCGAACACGGCCACGAGTGGCGCGGATGAGATCCCCAACCCTAGGTCGCAAGGTCAGCACCCGGGGGTCACCCCCTGGGTTCACAGATGACCACGGGAATCTCACGGTCCGTGCGGCGCTGATAGGAGGCGTAACCCTTGTACGCCGCCGTGATCTGAGGCCAGAGTTCCTGACGCTCGTCGGGAGTTGCCGTACGGGCGATCATTGGGCGCATCACCCCGGCGACCGTCACTTCCACCGCCGGGTCGGCCACGAGGTTGAGGTACCACTCGGGGTGACGGTCGTCGCCTCCCTTGGAAGCCACCACCACGATCCGCTGGTCGTCATGGACGGGTGCTGTCAGGAGCACCCGGCGAGGTTGTCCTGACTTGCGACCGGTGGTGGACAGTTCCACGGTCGGCATCCCCATCGGCTGGGCCAGCCACCGGCCCCCCGAGACCTTGAGGACGGCCCGATGGGTGAGGTTCATGGCTTTGAGACCGAGGTCGGCGAGGTCGTTCTTGAAGGTCATGGTCTGAGACTAGGGGAGTCCCGGCCGTCACCCCACCCTGTCAAGGGGCCTCCGCCTATGCTCAGGACTTCTGGCTGGCCGGGGGTGAGTCATGGTGGCGGTACCGCGATTTGAGGCAGACGTCGACGCTGAGACGGTTGTTGCTGCCCTGCAGGAACAAGGAGTCGCCATCGTGGAGCGCCTCGTCACCCCCGAGGTGGTCAACGCCGTCTTCCATGAGATGGCGCCACATGTGGCGGCCACGCTGCCGGGTGCCGACGACTTCTCCGGTACGGCCACCACCCGCACCGGAGCGTTGCTCGCTCGATCGCCGGCATCGCACGAGATGATTGCCCATCGGCTGATTCTCGAGATTGCGGAGGCCTTCTTGTGGCCGGCCAAAACCACCTTCCAACTCCATCTGACCCAGTTGATTGCCATCGGCCCCGGCTCTCCAGCCCAAGCGCTCCATCGCGACCAATGGTGTTTCGACTTCTTCCCCTTTCCCGACGAGGTCGAAGTGGAAATGTCGACGATGTGGTCACTTACTGACTTCACCGAGGAGAACGGGGCCACGCGGGTTATCCCGGGGTCACATGTTGGTGGGGATGAAGCGCTTGGTCATCCAGAGTGGACGGTGCCCGCAACCATGCCAGCCGGCTCGGTGCTGATCTACAGCGGTCGCACCGTGCACGGTGGGGGCGCCAACCACACCGCCGAAGTTCGTCACGGACTGAATGCCGACTACGTGCTCGGGTGGCTCCGCCAGGAGGAGAACCAGTACCTGTCCGTGCCCCCAGACATCGCCCGGACCCTCCCGCCTCGAGTTCGTGAACTCGCCGGCTATCAACTGGGCGCCTATGCCCTCGGATACGTCGACGACGTCCGCAGCCCCCAACAGTTTCTCGATGGTGTAGCCGGACGTGCCACGTTCGGCGGTAGTGCCACGTCCCCCGAGGAGGTCATCTGATGTCAGGCCCCAGTCGTTCCCGCGTGGGACGGGTATTCGCCGTTGTTGCCATTGCGCTCGTGGCTGCGGCGTGCTCCTCAAGCTCCGACTCACCGTCTGATGCCGCCGCACCTCTCCCGGCTCCTGCAGCATCGGCGCCGTCGTTGCGCATCATGGTGTCCAACGACGACGGCATCGCCAGTCCCGGACTCGACCAGTTGGTGGTCGCCCTCGCCGAGCTTCCCGATGTCGAGCTCACGGTGGTGGCTCCCGCTGAGAACCAGAGTGGATCGTCGGACAAGACCACTCCGGGGGCCGTCACCTATGGCCCCGGGGCCACTGCCAGTGGGGTGGCGGGGACAGCGGTGAACGGTTTCCCCGCCGACGCCGTGTTGGTCGGCCTTGACAAGTTGGCCCTCGAACCCGATCTGGTGGTCTCGGGGGTGAATGCCGGTCAGAACGTCGGTCCGCTGGCCGCAATCTCGGGAACCGTTGGTGTGGCCCGCACCGCCGTGCGGGCTGGGATTCCGGCTGTGGCTCTCAGTGCCGGATTGACCTACGACGCCGAGCAGTACGCCGTCGCCATCGATGCCCTGCTGGTGTGGATCACCGAAAACCGTGGGCAGCTGGTGGAGGGGACGTTCCCGGCCGAGGTGGTCAGCATCAACGTCCCGGCCTGTCCCGCATCGTCGATGGGGGAGATCGTCGATGTCGCCCTGGCCACCGCCATTCCCGACGGAGTGAACGTCTTCGTCTCGTCGTGTGACGCCACCGGCGACGCTCCCGACGACGACGTGCTGGCGCTCGTGGGCGGTTGGGCGACACGGACGGTCGTCCCGGTCGACCTCCCAGTCCCCGCCGGCTAGATCCCGCCGAACCGGTTGGTCACTCCCCGGGGGCCCAAGAGGGACGTTCCGGCAGACGGCCGAGGACCTTCCCCTCGAGCAAGGTGTCTGACAACGTGCGGTCAAGGTTGCGGGATCGCCAGGTCAACATGCCCCGAGCAGCATCGAATATCCGGTTCGGGTCGTTGAGCGGTGTGCGCCACGTCGGGTCAGCGAGCAGGTCAAAGCATTGCCATGAACCGTCACCGAATTGCACATAGGCCACGTCCGTCGAGCGCCAGACGCAGAGGTTCATCTCGGCGAGC
The DNA here is from genome assembly GCA_023261915.1 of Acidimicrobiales bacterium. Classification (GTDB taxonomy): domain Bacteria; phylum Actinomycetota; class Acidimicrobiia; order Acidimicrobiales; family Acidimicrobilacustridaceae; genus M30B73. Next base: position 6,786 of record JALRFT010000008.1, read on the forward strand.
GAATTACCGGGAATCCTGCTGTCGAAACCGCTCATGAGAGCAAGGGCACGCCAGTCGAATTCCCACACAGCAGCAGTGCGCCACTGAGGTGGTGCGGGCTCCCCATCGAGGAAGGGCGTCAGGCTCGCTCCATCACATTGGGCCGGAACCGCCACCCCCATGGCGTCACAGATTGTTGGCAGGACGTCGACGTTCTCGGTGAAAGAGGTGACGAGGTTGCCGTGAGCGGCTGGTTTGCGGGGGTCCGCAATGATGCATGGGATGGCGTAGGACGCCTCGAACCAGCCAAGTTTGCCCAGGAGGCCGTGGTCCCCGAGTTGGTCTCCATGGTCGGAGGTCACGATAACCACGGTGTCGTCGAGCTGACCGGTCGCTGCCACGGCCGCCAGTGCTCGTCCGACCTGTTCGTCAACATCACCAATCATGCCGAGATACTGCGCTCGAATTTGGCGCATCTCGTGTTCGTCGGTGGGGGCGGCGAGACCCGGGATACCGAGCATCGTGTCGTGGAGGGAGTGTCGGTCAGGTCCGGCCCCAATGGGCAGGTCAACATCAGCAGGGGCGAACGCCGTGGCCCAGTGCCCGGCGGCGGCGTAGGGCGGGTGGGGTCGGAGGTGGCTGAGGTGGGCGAACCACGGGCCGGACTGGACCCCGAGCCACCGCTCGAATTCGGCCGTCACGAACGCTGATATCCCGACCTCAGCCGGGCGCTCCGGCTCGGTGGCCAACATCTCGTCGGGGTCGTCGTGGACCTCGAAACCGTGGTCAGTCACCCATCGATTCCACGGCAGGCGCTGGTGGGTGAGGTCGAGTGCCACCTCGAAGCCGGGGAGGACCCCTTCGTAGGTCCCAAGACGTGGGTCGCCGGGGTCGTCGACAGTACGGGGGTCCACGGCCTGATCGGTGTAGCCGAACAGCGTGGGGATGTAACCGGCTCGGCGGGCCGTTCGAGCCACATTGTCGAAGCGGTCATCGAGTGGAGTCCCGTTGAACACGACCCGGTTGGTCGACTGGTAGGTGCCGGTGTAGAGGCAGGCCCGTCCGGGACCACACGGAGCGGCCTGGCTGTAGTGGCGGGTGAAGCTCACTCCCCGAGCGGCGAGCGCGTCGAGGTGGGGGGTTCGGGACACGGGGTGGCCGAGGTGGGACAGGTGATCGGCGCGGAACTGGTCGAGGGTGATGAGCAGCACGTTCGGCCTTATTGACCCGGATCGAGCGGCCCATCCACTCCACGTCCTGAAGGTCGGCAATGGCTTTGCTTTCCGCGTTGGCGTCAGCCATGTCGACAA